>JACRBX010000160.1 GCA_016219225.1 Deltaproteobacteria bacterium | reverse complement strand
GCTGCAATTTTTTGCGTCCTTACGTCCTTGCGTCTTTGCGTGAGATGTTTTTAGAGTCCGCCCGAAGGGCGCTAAGTACAAATTTTTTTCCACAGAGAGGATATCAAACCCTATGGCTGTCGAACCGAATAAAGTCATCTATACGATGATTCAGGTCAGCAAATATTATGATAAGAAACCGGTGTTGAAGAACATATCCCTTTCGTATTTTTACGGGGCCAAAATCGGGGTCCTGGGGCTCAATGGTTCGGGCAAGAGTTCACTCCTTCGGATCCTGGCCGGCGTCGACCAGGAGTTTAACGGGCAGACCATTCTTTCCCCCGGCCATTCGGTAGGGTTTCTGGAACAGGAACCCGTGTTGGATGACAGCAAGACCGTAAAGGAAATGGTGGAGCAGGGGGTCCAGACCATAGTGGATTTGTTGAATGAATTTAACCGGATCAATGAACAGTTCGCCGAGCCCATGACCGACGCCGAAATGGATAAACTCATCGAACGACAGGGCCGGGTCCAGGAAAAACTGGATGCCCTGGATGCCTGGGACCTGGATTCCCGGCTGGAAATGGCCATGGAGGCCTTGCGTTGTCCTCCCGGTGATACATCGGTCAAAATATTATCCGGAGGCGAAAGAAGGCGGGTGGCCCTTTGTCGGCTCCTGCTTCAAAACCCGGACATCCTCCTTTTGGATGAGCCCACCAATCATTTGGACGCCGAAACCGTGGCCTGGCTGGAAAGGCATTTGCAGCGCTATGCCGGGACGGTCATCGCCGTAACCCATGACCGCTACTTCCTGGACAATGTGGCCGGTTGGATCCTGGAACTGGACAAGGGGGAAGGAATCCCCTGGAAGGGGAATTATTCTTCCTGGCTGGAACAAAAACAAAACCGGCTGCGTCTGGAAGAAAAGACGGAGAGCAAGCGTCAAAAGACCCTTCAGCATGAGCTGGAATGGATCCGCATGTCTCCGAAGGGCCGCCATGCCAAGGCCAAGGCCCGTATCCATTCCTATGAAGCCCTGGTCGACCAGGAGATGGAAAAAAGAGAGAAAGACCTGGAGATCTATATTCCTCCTGGTCCCCGTTTGGGGAATCTGGTGATTCAGGCGGAAAATCTGAGCAAGGCTTATGGCGACAACCTGCTGATGGACCAGGTTTCTTTTATGGTTCCTCCGGGCGGGATCGTAGGCGTCATCGGACCCAATGGGGCCGGCAAGACCACCCTTTTTCGTTTGATCACCGGCCAGGAGAAACCGGATGGCGGTGTTCTTAAAATCGGGGAAACGGTCAAGCTGGCCTATGTCGATCAGAGCCGTGATGTTCTTGATCCGGAGAAGACCATCTGGGAAATGATCACCGAGGGCCAGGATCCCATCAATTTGGGAAAGCGGGAGGTCAATTCCAGGGCCTATGTGGCCCGGTTCAATTTTTCCGGCAGCGATCAGCAGAAAAAGGTGGGGCTTCTTTCCGGGGGAGAACGCAACCGGGTCCATCTGGCCCGCATGTTGAAAGAAGAGGCCAATGTGCTTCTTTTGGATGAGCCGACCAATGACCTGGATGTCAATACCATGAGGGCCCTGGAGGAGGCCCTGGAAAATTTCGGGGGTTGTGCCATGGTCATCAGCCATGACCGCTGGTTCCTGGATCGGATCGTCACCCATATCCTGGCCTTTGAAGGGGAAAGCAAGGTCCAGTGGTTCGACGGCAATTATTCGGAATATGAGGCCGACCGAAAGGCCAGACTGGGTGCGGCCGCCGATCAGCCCCATCGTATCAAATACCGGCATTTGACCAGGGGGTAGGGGGTATTGACACCCTTGGTGGAAATTTTCTCTATTTTCTGCCTGTTGAGAGTACCGTATCCGGAGGTCGCGTTATGCAGATTGATTCAGAAGCTTCCGATAGGTCGAAGGCTGCTCTTCCCACTGTTTTGGCCGTAGATGATGACCCTTTTAATCTGGATGTCCTATCGAAACATTTAAAAGGGGCCGGGTTTCGCCTGATTGTGGCCCGAGATGGTGAGAGTGCCCTGGACAAGGCTCGATACGGTCGCCCCGACTTGATTCTCCTGGACCTGCTGATGCCTGCCATGGACGGGTTTGAAACCTGCCACAGATTGAAGGCCGATGAGGCCCTGCGGGATATTCCGATTATCTTTATGACGGCCTTGACCGATATAGAAGCTAAGGTGAAGGGGTTTCAGGCCGGTGGGGTGGATTACATCACCAAACCCTTTCAGTTTGAAGAAGTTTTGTCACGGATTAAAACCCACCTGTCCCTGCATAGGATGCAAAAACAACTGGAGGCGCAAAAAGCACAGTTACAACAGGAAGTCGTCGAGCGCCGGCTGGTGGAAGAATCCCTTAAGGCCTCAGAGGAAAAATACCGGACCCTGGTGGAGCATTCCACCGATGCCATCCTGATGCTGAATCCGGAGAGAAAGATCGTCTCTTTCAATCAGGCCTTTCTGACTCTATTTGGCTTTGAACGAAATGAAATCGAAGGGAAATCGGCGAGGATTATTCACCCCTCCGATGATAGTTTTAAGTCCTTTGGAGACGTAGCCTATCCCATTATTAAGCGGATTGGGTTTTTCAGAACCGAGTGGAATTTTATTCGCAGGGACGGTACGGCTGTTCCGGTTGAAACGGTCACCTCAGCCATTAAATCCCCTGAGGGGGCTTCAACAGGATTCGTGGCTGTCATCAGGGACATTACCGAACGCCGGCGGGTCGAAGAGGAATTAAGGAGGCACCGGGAACACCTTGAAGAGTTGGTTGCCGAGCGTACGGCCGAGCTTACCCAAGCCAACAATCAATTGCAAAAGGAGATTGCCGATCGTTTACTCATGGAGGAGGCTCTGCAAAGGAGTGCGGAAAAAATCAAGCTGTTTGCCTACTCGGTTTCCCATGATCTCAAGAGCCCGGCCATCGGTATCTTTGGATTAACCAAGCTGCTTTCCCGGCAGTATAGAGCTATCCTGGATGAAAGGGGACAAAGGTGCTGTGATCAAATACTGAAAACCGCCGAACAGATTACCTTGCTGGTCGAAAAGATCAATCTGTATATGTCCACCAAGCATGCCCCTTTAAAGGTCGAAAGGGTAAACCCCAAAGAGATCTTTCAGACCGTGAAGGAAGAATTTTCGAATCGACTTAAAAATTTTCAGATTCGCTGGTTGGAACCTGATTGTGTTCCGGAAATCAGTGCAGACCCATCCGGCATCTTGAGGATCCTGAGGAACCTTGTGGATAATGCCCTGAAATATGGCGGTGATCAACTGAGTGAGATCAGGATTGGGTACCAGGCCTCTGAGAGATTTCATATCCTATCCGTCACCAATGATGGAATCTGTATCAGAAGGGAGAGTTCCGAAAGGATCTTTGACCCCTTTCAGCGCGAGGAAACAACCGCCGATGTCGAAGGGACGGGTTTGGGACTGGCTATTGTAAAAGAATTAGCCGATCATCATGGGGGCAGGGTATGGGTGGAGTCCGGAGCCGGGAAAGGGACGACATTCTATGTGTCCATTTCTAAAAAATTAGCCTCTTCAATAGTTATCTGAAAGTGAAGGGGGACAGGGGATATTATTACCTTGCCAAAAATGCAGGGGGGATTATACTAAAAAATTAATTTTTAGTATAATCAATAAGTTATCTATGAAAAGCCAAGAACCATTCCTGTTGAAATGACCATCTTGGGTGGGTAACCCGATTCCCACCAGTGTTTGAAATGATCGATAGAAGGGTCCAGAACAAAAGATTGAATGGGACAGGAAAAGAGATGGGCCACCTGAAAGAGTTGATGCGGGAGAAGATCCTTCTTGAGCTTTACGAGAAAGCCTTCCAGCTAAGCGATAACGAACTCTATGACTATGCTCTGGAACAAGCGGTACTGCTTACCAGTAGCACCATCGGGTTTTTTCACCTGGTCTCGGATGATCAGAAGACTATTATTTTAACCACCTGGAATAGCGAGGCCCTGAAGAACTGCACGGTCGCCTATGAGAACCATTATCCGATTGATCAGGCCGGTATCTGGGTCGATTGTGTCCGATTCAAAAAGCCGGTAGTCTGCAATGACTATCAAACTGCTCCCAACAGGAAAGGGATCCCGGAAGGACATACTCCGATACAGCGATTCATCAGTATTCCTGTAATGGAAGAAGGGAAGGCCCGGATTATTTTTGGTGTGGGCAATAAGGCGGAGAACTATGATGAACAGGATGTCCTTCAGGTCCAATTGGTGGCCAATGAACTGTACAAGATTATCAGGCAGCGTCGTGCCAACGAAGCCTTGCGGGCCAGCGAGGAACGTTTCCGCCTGATATTGGATTTTACCTATGACTGGGAATTCTGGAAAGACGAAGATGGAACGATTTTATACTGTTCCCCTTCCTGTCAACGCATTACAGGTTATTCTGCGGCGGATTTTATAAATGATCCGGCGTTATTGTTGAAAATTGTCCATCCGGACGATCGGCACCTGATGGAAAAGCACCGGGATAGGGTCAACAACACCAGGGGGGTGGATTCATTAGAATACCGGGTCATCACCCGCACCGGAGAGCTCCGGTGGATCGGGCATGTCTGCCAGCCTGTTTCGATTTCCGGTGGGAAACCATACGGCAGAAGGGCCAGCAACCGGGATATTACCGAAAACAAACAAATGGAAGAACAATTGACCCATTCCCGAGAGATGAAACTCCTTGGCCAAATGGCCGCCGGGGTGGCCCACGAGGTGCGTAATCCCCTTAATGCCATTTTGGCCATCACGGAAGCCCTTTTCAAAGATATCGGGCCTAATAGCGCCTATCAGCCTTACCTGGAACATATCCGGAGTCAGGTTACCCGCCTTTCCAATTTAATGAAAGACCTGTTGGAGTTGGGAAAACCGATTCATTCTGAAAGTTTCGATGTTGAAGTGTTCAGGGAAATCTTATCCAATATCCATAACCTCTGGCAGGAAACGAAATTTGGCAAAACCCACAAATTATCCCTTATTGTACCATCCGAAGTAGAAAAAATACTTATTAAAACCGATTCGCTGAAACTCCAGCAAATTATCCTTAACCTATTGGAAAACGCCGCTCAAAATAGTCCTAATGGCAGTGCCATTGAATTTCGGGTTGAGGCGTTAAACCGGGAGTCGTGCCTAATAAAGATCGGCGATCAGGGAACCGGCATCCCTGAAGAGTGCCTGAATCGCGTTTTCGACCCTTTCTTTACAACACGGGCAGGAGGAACCGGTTTAGGATTAAGTCTGGTAAAAAATTTTGTCGAGTCTATAGGTGGGAAGGTGGCTATTTGGAACAATGATCCGCCTCCTGGATGTACGGTAAAGGTGACGCTGCCGATCGTGTCCTGATAGGCTCAAAGCGCAAAGCCGGAAGCTCAGAGTTTCGACATGAATGGCCTCTAAGGAAGATTTTGGAAAAGCAAGAATCTAAATTTGTGGACTCAAAAAATAGGTCAGGCATCCCTTTATGAAACCCCAAATCCTCTTAGTCGATGATGACCTCCCCACCCGTTTTGGTTTTAATAAGTACCTGACCAAGGTCGGCTATGAAGTGCGGGAAGCCTCCACGCTACACCAGGCTCAGGAAGCCGTCTCTTCTCAACGGTTTGACGCCCTTCTGCTGGACCTGTTAATGCCTGACGGCAACGGGCTGGATTGGGTCCCGGTGCTTCGCGCGAACTATCCGGACCTGCCCATCATTATTATAACCGGGGCGGGAGATCTGCCCATGGCCGTAGAAGCTATGCGCAAGGGGGCGGATAATTTCTTGACCAAACCGGTGGATATGGCCGGTTTGGAGGTCTTTCTGCAGAAAATACTGGAAGTGGGGACTATCCGTCGCCGGCACTATTCCGAACAACGGTTGTTTAAAAAGGAAGAGCTCTATTTCGGGCAAAGCCAGACGATTCAAAAGGTTCGAGAATTGGCCATTCTGGCGGCAGAAACCGATTCGGCCGTGCTGCTCCAGGGAGAATCGGGTGTCGGAAAAGGGATGTTGGCCCAATGGATTCACTATCACAGCCGGCGGAGTTCCAACCCTTTTGTGGAAATCAATTGTTCCGGCCTTAGAGGAGATCTTCTGTCCAGTGAATTGTTCGGTGCAGTACGCGGGGCCTTCACCTCAGCGGTCCAGGATCGGTCGGGTTTAATCGAGGTGGCCGACAGGGGTTCTCTTTTCCTGGATGAAGTGGGGGACATGGAACTGAACGTTCAGGCCCAATTTTTAAAGGTTATTGAGGAAAAAACGTTTCGCCGCCTCGGTGATGTGAAACCGCGAAGAAGTGATTTCCGTCTCATTTGCGCCACACACAAAGATCTCCAGGAGGAGATAGCCCATGACCGCTTTAGAAAAGAATTATATTTTCGTATCCACGTCTTTCCTATAATGCTGCCTCCTTTGAGGGAACGACCTGAGGATATTCCGGATCTGGTAAGCCATATCCTGGCAACCTTCGGGGCCTCCGGCACCAGGGTCTCCCCGGAAGTCTTGGGATTACTGATAACCTATCCCTGGCCGGGTAATATCCGGGAGTTGCGGAACGTCCTGGAAAGGGCCTGTCTCCTGGCTAAAGGAAAACCTCTCGAGCCGATCCATTTTCCCGGGTTGGAGATTCCAGCCTCCGGTCCGGAATCCCGGAAAAAAGATCAAAGCGCAAATCAATTGAGAATCTCCCAGATACGGTCTCTGCTGAAGGAATTCAGCGGGGATAAAAATAAGACGGCCCAGGCCCTGGGGGTTTCCCGGGCCACCTTGTATCGCAGGTTGAAGCAGTTCGACGAAGGGGCTTAAGACAGAAGGGTAACAGAGAAATTTCTGGCTTTTCCCATTTTATCATCTTTGCAACAACCGATCTCAATATGAGAAATTTGAGACCGGTCCCCTTACCTTTCCCTTCCGAATCACCGGCCAAATGACCTCCTTTCCGGTATAACTCGATTTGGCATCTTTTTTGATGTAGCAGATAGGAATTCAAGCAGGCGATGGGCTATAGGCTATAGGATTTTTGTATTACTTTAACCTTATCGTTTTTCAAGACCAATTAGATTTTTTTCATATTGTTTTTTTTAAAGAACGGTTCAGTACCTGGTCTTCTCTGAAGAATAAAGAAAATTTGAAAGGGATAGCCCATGGAAAATGGAATCCATCGATTGCTGATCGTCGATAATGAACCGACATTTTTACTGGCCTTAAAAAAACTGTTATCCGCACCTGGAATGGCCATCGATACGGCCGAGACGCTGGAAGAGGCCATGGCTTTGATCGAAGAGAAAAATTATCAAGTCATTATCGCCGATCTCAGATTGACCGGGGTATTGGGGGAGGAGGGGTTGAAAATTATACAATATGTCAAAAAAGAAAGGACTCAAACCAGGCTGATTTTGATTACCGGATACGGGAGCCCGGAAGTCAAGGAAAAAGTCCTGGCCGAGGGAGCGGATTTTTACTTTGAAAAACCGATTTCCTTTTCGACCCTTCAGGAAGCCTTGGTTGTATTAGGCGTGAGGTAGGAGGACATGATTCTAAACCGCTATATAAAAGCCCTGGAGTCCGGCGAGGATTTTAGGAGGAATGCGAATGACAACGATTGTGATGAAAAAGATACTGTTGGTCGAAGACAATCCCAATGATATAGAATTGACTCTTGAAGCCCTGGCGGAGTATAATATCGCCAATACCGTTTCATGAATTTATCGATAACGGCCAGGGAATTGGGATTATTTTGGGTGATGATCAACGAGCCGCCGCCCAGAACCTTGAGGGTATAGGAGAAGCGATGAAAGGAAAACTGCGCATCCTGAATCTTGAGGACAACCCGAATGATGCCGAACTGAACAGGAAAACGCTCGAAAGAGAAGGGGTTGGCTGTGAGATGGTCTGCGTTGAAACCCGGAGGGCTTTTCTGGAAGCCATTGAACAGGGAGGATTTGATATTATTCTGGCGGACTATTCCCTTCCGGCCTTTGACGGTTTTTCGGCCCTGGAACTGGCCCGGGAGCGTTGTCCCGAGGTACCTTTCCTGTTTGTCACCGGCACCCTGGGGGAAGAGATCGCCATTGAAGCCCTGAAAAGCGGGGCCACGGATTATGTGCTCAAAGACCACCTTTCGCGCCTGGGACCGGCCGTTTTACGGGCCATGAAAGAAAAGGAAGAAATCATAGAGCTCCGGAAGGCGGAAGAGGCGCTGCGCTTCAGTGAAGAAAAGTACCGGCGGTTTATCGATGATGCGCCTATCGGTATGTTTGCGGTCGATTTAAAGGGGGACTTTACCTATGGGAACCGGAAGGTGGATGCCATCACCGGGTACAGACTGGCTGAGCAGGTAGGCAAAAATTTCCAATCTATAGTCTATCCGGAAGATCTGCCTGTCATCCTGGACAGGATTCAGAAAAGGCTCTCCGGCCAGGCTATTTCAGATCCCTACGAAGTCAGAATGTTCCATGCTTCCGGCAAAATAATCTGGGTTCGAATCACACCTGAGTCCATTTATGAGAAGGATGGTGAAGGTCAAGAGCGATTGACTGGAATGCAGGCTTTTTTGGAAGATGTGACGGACAGGAAATCGGCCGAAGAGGCCTTGCGCCGGAGTGAGGAGAGGCAAAGTAAATTACTACAACAGACTTTCGACATTATCTATGAGACCGATGCCTTCGGATTTATTAAAAAGATTTCGCCTCAAACCGAAAAGGTCTTTGGCCTGAAGCCGGAAGCCTTGATGGGCCGCCATTTTCAGGTATTATTAAAAGAATCCGAGCGAGAGCGGATTGCAGGACAAATGCAAAAAGCGATCGAAGAGGAAGGATTCGGTACGGTTGAATTCACCGGTAAGAAAGTCGATGGGAGTGAGGTCTATTGTGAACTGCGGCATGTTATTGAAAAGACTGATGATAAAATGATCGGGACCTTCGGGGTTATCCGGGATATGACGGAATGGCACAAGATGCAGGCCCATCTGCAACAATCTCAAAAAATGGAGGCCATCGGGACCCTGGCCGGCGGGATTGCCCATGATTTTAACAACATTTTAGGGGCTATTATGGGCTTTACCCAGTTAGCCCTGTATGATCTTCCCCCGGAATCACCCACGCGATACAACCTGGATCAAGTGCTTAAGGCCAGCGACCGGGCCAGGGACCTGGTCAAACAAATCCTGGCCTTCAGCCGCCAGGGGGAGCAGGAAAAGGGACCTATCCATGTTCTGCCGGTGGTCAAAGAGGTCCTTAAATTGCTTCGGGCTTCCTTGCCGAAGAGTATAGAGATTCAACAAAAGCTGAGTGTCTCGGAAGACCTGATCCTGATGGATTCGACCCATTTACATCAGGTGATGATGAATTTGTGTACCAATGCCTCCCAAGCCATTCAAGACCGGAAAGGGGTTATAGAGGTCAGTCTGGATGAGGTCCATCTTGAGGATGGAGACAAGCCGTTTTTTCAAGAATTGAATCCAGGCCCTTTTTTGAGGATAAGCGTCAGGGATACAGGCGGGGGCATGGAGCCGGCCATATTGAGTAGGATCTTTGACCCCTTTTTTACCACCAAAAAACCCGGACAGGGCACCGGCATGGGGCTTTCGGTAGTCCATGGGATTGTCAGGAGTCATGGGGGGCAGATCACGGTTTATAGTGAACCGGATAAAGGGAGCACCTTTAAGGTCTACCTCCCCAAGATGGAGATGGCGACAGATCTAAGCGAGGCGGTCAAGGCCCCTTTACCCCTGGGCCATGAGCGGATCCTTTTTGTTGACGATGAAGCGGGATTGGTGGAAACCTGGGTTAAAATCCTGAAACGTTTGGGCTATCAAGTGTCCGGCCTGGTCAGCAGTATCGATGCCCTGCAGGTCTTTCGGACCCGAGCCGGGCAGTTCGATTTGCTTATTACCGACCAGACCATGCCGAAAATGAGCGGTACGGAATTGGCCCGGGAGATTTTATCCTTCCGTCCTGATTTCCCGATTATCCTTTGCAGCGGATTCAGTGAAACCGTTACGCCGGAAGAGGCCGATGCCATGGGGATTCGAAGCTTTTTAATGAAACCGGTTCTCCTGGGAGAAATCGCCGTGGCCATTCGAAGGGCCCTGGATGGGAGAGATGGCTAAGGTTCTGATTATTGACGATGATCAAATGATGTGCCAGGTATTGGCCGATATGGTCAGAAAAATAGGCCATGATGCGCACTGCGCCTTTTCCCTTACGGACGGGCTTAAGGCCGCCGCTTCTTCAGACTATGATATCATATTTCTCGATGTTTTTTTACCGGATGGCAACGGCCTTGAGGCCTTGCCGGCCTTGCGCTCCAGTAAATCTTTTCCCGAGGTGATTATTATCACCGGCTCGGGGGATGTCTCCGGGGCGGCCTTGGCCATTAAGAACGGGGCCTGGGATTATATTCAAAAACCATCGACCCTTGATGGAATGACTTTGACCTTTATTCGGGCACTGGAATACCGGGAGGCCAAGCAAGCCCCCAAACCCATCAGGGCTTTAAAGCGGCAAGGCATTATCGGTAATAGTCCGCCGATCTTGAATTGCCTGGATCAGGTGGCCCAGGTGGCCGGCAGTGACATTAATGTACTCATAACCGGGGAAACCGGTACCGGCAAAGAGCTCTTCGCCTGGGCAATCCATAATAACAGCCCCCGGGCAGCCAAGAATTTTGTGGTCGTCGACTGCGCCGCCATTCCGGAAAACCTGGTGGAAAGCACCCTTTTCGGTTATGAAAAAGGGGCCTTTACCGGGGCCGATAAAGCCTTCGATGGTTTGGTCAGACAGGCCGATGGCGGAACGCTCTTTCTGGATGAGGTCGGTGAATTACCCCTTTCCATGCAAAAGGTCTTTCTCCGGGTATTGCAGGATCACCGTTTTCGACCTTTACGCAGTGAAAAAGAAATCCAAAGCGATTTTCGATTGGTGGCGGCGACCAACCGGGATTTAACTAAGATGATCGAAAAGGATTTTTTCCGGAAGGATCTCCTTTTTCGCCTCCAGTCCTTTACCCTTGAACTGCCTCCCCTGAAGGACCGCTCTAAAGATATTCCGGAGCTGACCATGTATTATATCACCGATCTTTGCCGTCGATATGGGACGGAGATAAAGGGTTTTTCGGCTGATTTTTTTGAGTCTTTGGCCTTTCATGACTGGCCGGGAAATGTCCGGGAATTATTTCATGCCCTGGAAGGGGCTTTTACGGCCGCCCATCGTGATCCGATCCTTTATCCCAAGCACCTGCCGGATAGTTTTCGTATCCGGATCCTGCAATCGGCGGTGAAAGACAAGACAACATTAGAAGGAGAAATTCCTAAGGGAAAAAATTCTCATTCCACGATCCTGCCGCCACTCCAAACCGTTCGGGAGGAAGCCGTTAACCGGGCGGAAAAACAATACTTGCAGGAGCTGCTTTCTACCACCGGAGGGGATATCACCAAGGCCTGCCCGATCTGCGGTCTTTCCCGGGCCCGTTTATATGGCTTGGTTAAGAAATACGGCCTGTCTTTCAAGGCCTGACTTCTTTTGCCTTCACGCTCTCTGGCCGGAAGATACTTGATCCAGTATCCAGACATCACTTCAAAAGTCGTAGGGGAGGGTTTATCCCCTCCCGGTTATCGGGCGGGCATAAAGCCCGCCACTGCAATAGATACCTTCCCCTGTCTTGTCTCATAAGACTTTCTCACATCCCATAAGACTTTCTCTTGTTGAATTAGACGAATTCAGGACCTTACCCTGGGTTGTTGCGGGTCATAAATTAATATCCTGTTGAATTAACAGATAAAAAATAAACAATCGTTAATGGCATGTTTTTTGTAATCTTTCCCTAAAGAAAAGCAAAATCGACTGATGGAATATTTTTGGAGGGAAAACCATGAAGAACATGAAATTGAGCGTCAAATTAATCGGGAGTTTCTTAATCGTGGCTGCTATTGCCGCCGTCATTGGGGTAACGGGTTTCTGGGGAATGAGAGAGGCCCAGATTGCCCAAGACGAGGTATCCGTTGTTCGTCTGCCCAGTGTTTACGGTTTGGAGATCATGAATCAGGCCCGGACGGACATCCGTAGTATGGAGAGAATCCTGGTCTATGAAAAAGATCCTGGTATCATTAAACGTCAATTGACCCAGTTGGATGAGGCCTGGAAGAAGGCGGATAAAGGCTGGAAGATTTATGAGCCCCTTCCCCAGACCGAAGAAGAGGCCCGGATATGGAAGGACTTTGTCCCCAAATGGGAAACCTGGAAGAAGGTCCACCAGGAGGTTATTGAGTTGACTAAAAAAGGGGATGATGCTTCACGCAATAGCGCCTATATGGTGACCTACGGTAAAGCCCGGGAGGCCTTCAAAGAGGTAGAAAAAAGTCTGAATGAACTGATTGAATTGAACATGCGGGTGGCCAAGGAGGCCGATGCGGCCTTTGACAAATCGTCTACCAGAGCCAAAATCATCCTGATTGTCCTGATTCTCGGAGGGGTGGGAGCGGCTATAGCCTTTGGAACGTCCATCTCCTTATCCATCTCCAGGTCTTTGAAAAAGGTGGTGGATGGTCTCAGGGAAGGGGCCGATCAGGTGGCCTCGGCCTCATTTCAGGTATCCTCGGCCAGTCAATCTTTAGCCGAAGGGGCTTCGGAGCAGGCCGCCGGATTGGAAGAGACCTCTTCTTCCATAGAAGAGATGACCTCCATGACCAGGCAGAATGCCGAAAATGCCACCCAGGCCAATACCCTGATGCAGGATACCACCAGGGTGGTGGATGAGGCCAATCAGGCCATGAAAGAGTTGACCCAATCCATGCAGGATATTACTTCCGCCAGCGAGGAGACCGGCAAGATCATCAAGACCATCGATGAGATCGCTTTTCAAACCAACCTGCTGGCCCTCAATGCCGCTGTGGAGGCGGCCCGGGCCGGAGAGGCCGGGGCCGGATTCGCCGTGGTCGCCGATGAGGTTCGGAATCTGGCCATGCGGGCAGCCGAGGCAGCCAAGAACACCTCCAACTTGATTGAAGGGACGGTCAAGAAGATCAAAAATGGTTCGGATATTGTGAGCCGGACCAACGAGGCCTTTGTGAAGGTAGCCGGTGGCTCCAAAAAGGTGAGCGAACTGGTAGGAGAGATTGCCGCGGCCTCTAATGAGCAGGCCCAGGGGACCGAGCAGATCAATAAAGCGGTCGGTGAAATGGACCGGGTGGTACAGCAGAATGCGGCCAATGCCGAGGAGTCGGCCTCGGCTTCCGAAGAAATGAATGGCCAAGCGGAACAGATGAAAAAATTTGTGGAAGCGCTGGTAACGATTATTGGAGGACATACCAATGGGCATGACAGCATCTCCCTGGAGCAGAAAAGAGAAAAGATAATCGGGAGGGCCAATGCCCACCAGATAAGAACCGGGTTACAAAAGGCCCTACCGCGACCTGACCGGAAGGGGAATGGTAAAGGACTTCTATCAGGCAAAACCAGGGAAATAAATCCGGAACAAATAATCCCTCTGGAGGAAGGTGATTTTAAAGAGTTTTAATCAATAATAATTTCTCCGAATTGTCCCAGGTTTTAAAGAAGATGCGAAAAACGGCTTTCCCGTAGCGCAGTGGACAAATGAATTCACGTAAGGAACGGGCAGGAAAATTTATGGGTCCTAACTATTGGACATTATTCACTTGACAAAAATGTCTGGAGGTTTATGATAAAAAAATTTTCCAAAGGAGGGCCTGTATATGAGCAGCTCGAATTATTTTTTTACTTCGGAATCGGTAACGGAAGGTCATCCCGATAAGGTGGCTGATCAGGTTTCCGATGCCATCTTGGATGCCATCTTGAGGGATGATCCTAAAGGACGGGTAGCCTGTGAAACCCTGGTTACAACAGGCCTGGCCATGATCGCCGGAGAGATCACCACGACCTGTTATGTGGATATGCCCCAAATCGTCCGGCAAACCATTAAAGAAATCGGTTATAACGATTCTTCCATGGGTTTTGACTGGGAAACCTGTGCCGTCCTGACCACCATCGACAAACAATCCCCGGACATCGCCCAGGGGGTCAATGCCCTGGGAGAGAAAAAAGAACAAGGGGCCGGGGACCAGGGCATGATGTTCGGTTATGCCTGCAACGAGACCAAAGACCTTATGCCCATGCCCATCTGGTATGCCCACCGGTTGGCCAAACGGCTGGCCGAGGTTCGAAAGAAAAAGATTCTGAATTTCCTCCGGCCCGACGGCAAGACCCAGGTGACGGTGGAATATAAAGATGGGAAGCCGGTTTCCATACCTGCCGTGGTTATAGCCGCCCAACACAATCCGGATGTGAGCTATAAAAAATTACAGGAAGGTATTATTGAAACGGTCGTTAAAAAGGTCATCCCGGCCAAGTTTCTGACCAATAAGACCCAGTATTTTATCAACACGACCGGCCGCTTTGTGGTTGGCGGGCCTATGGGGGATTGCGGAATGACCGGCCGAAAGATCATCGCCGACACTTATGGGGGCCGCGGGAGCCATGGCGGCGGGGCCTTTTCAGGAAAAGATCCTTCTAAGGTGGACCGCAGTTCTTCCTATATGGCCCGACATGTAGCCAAGAATGTGGTGGCCTCCGGTCTGGCCGATGTCTGCCGGCTCCAGGTCTCCTATACTATCGGTAAGGCCGAGCCCCTTTCCATTTTCGTCGACACTCGAGGGACCGGAAAAATTCCGGACTTTCAGATTAACCAGATTATTCGGCAGACCTTCAGTTTCAAGCCGGCTGACGTAATCCAGTATTTGAATTTATTACGCCCTATCTACAAGAAGACCGCAGCTTACGGCCATTTCGGACGTAACGAAGAAAGTTTTACCTGGGAAAAAATTGACAAAGCCGAAATCCTCCGGGAGCGGGGGGGGCTGAAGAAATAAAGCGATCGGGGGTCGGGGTTCAGGGATCGGGGGGCGGATAAAGGATATTTTTATGCCGACCCCTGGCCCCTGATCCCCGACCCCTTTATTTTATCAGAGAAAGGACTGACCATTGAACTATGACATCAAAGACTTAAATCTGGCAGCTCAAGGGGCCTTGCGCATCGAATGGGCTCTGCAGAGCATGCCGGTTCTGGAAATTATCCGAAAACGTTTCTTAAAAGAAAAACCCCTGAAAGGGGTTCGTTTGGCTGCCTGTCTCCATGTAACCACCGAGACGGCCGGCCTGGTCCGGACCCTTCAAGCCGGCGGGGCCGAAGTGGCGGTCTGTGCCTCCAATCCCTTGAGTACCCAGGACGATGTGGCCGCCGCCCTGGTCCGTCAGGACCAGGTCCCGGTCTTCGCCATCAAAGGGGAAGACAGCAAGACCTATTACCAGCATATCTATCAGGCCCTGGAATTCAAGCCCCATTTAACCATGGACGATGGGGCTGACCTGGTGTCCACCATTCATTCCGAAAAAAGGGCCCTTCTGAAGGGCATCCTGGGGGGCACGGAGGAAACCACCACCGGCGTGATCCGCTTACGGAGCATGGCCGAAAAAAAGGTCCTGGCCTATCCGATTGTGGCCGTTAATGATGCCAAGACCAAACATTTTTTCGATAACCGGTATGGCACCGGCCAGAGTACTATTGACGGTATTATTCGGGCTACCAACCGCCTGCTGGCCGGAAGCACCTTTGTGATTTGCGGTTACGGCTGGTGTGGAAGGGGCGTAGCGATGCGGGCCAAGGGGATGGGGGCCAATGTGGTTATCGTGGAAGTGGATCCATTGAAGGCCCTGGAAGCGGTGATGGACGGCTTTGGGGTAATGCCTATGGCCGAAGCGGCCAGGGTAGGGGATTTCTTCTGTACCCTGACCGGTGACATCAATGTGGTTCGGAAAGAACATTTTTTACAGATGAAAAGCGGGGCCATCGTGGCCAACTCCGGGCACTTTAATGTCGAGCTGGATCTGAAAGGTCTGGAGCAGATCAGCAAAAAGCGCCGGGTCATTCGGGAGTTTGTGGAAGAGTTTACCTTGACCAGCGGGAAAAAGATCAATGTTCTGGGGGAAGGTCGATTGATTAATCTGGCGGCGGCTGAAGGCCATCCTTCCAGTGTCATGGATATGAGTTTTGCCAATCAGGCCTTATGTGCCGAATATATGGTACAGAAAGCCAAATCCTTAAAGAAGACCGTCTATGGGGTCCCCCAGGAAATCGATGATGAAATCGCCCGGCTGAAGCTGGCCTCCATGGGGATCAAAATAGACAGCCTGACGGCCGAACAGAAGAAGTATCTGGCTTCCTGGGAGATGGGGACGTAAAAAAGATAGTGACGGGTGACGCGTGACGCGTGACGCGTTTTTAGTTCGAAAATAGAAAAATTCAAACTATGGGCACGAGGCTATAGGTAAATAAGAACCCATAAACCCGTTTAACCATGCCCATCGTCTATTGCCCATAGCCCCTAAAAAATATTTTCATGCCTCGCGGTGACCCTATGGGTCATGAAGATTTAGTCCATTAATGTGATCAGTTATTGAAAAACCCCGGTTACCAATGAGGTACCGGGGTTTGCCGCTTTTTCCCGTCACCCGTCACTTCTTTTCATTTTTTCTTCCTCTTCTCCAGCCTCTCTTTAATAGTCGCATGGGCCGCTGCCAGTCGGGCGATCGGCACCCGAAAGGGGGAACAACTGACATAATCCAATTTCATCTGGTTGCAGAACTCGATCGATTTGGGCTCCCCCCCTTGTTCCCCGCAGATGCCTATTTTTAAATTCTTCTTTACCTTCCGGCCCTTTTCCACGGCCAGTTGCATAAAAGCCCCAACCCCTTTGATGTCAATCGTGGTGAAGGGGTCGGCATTGAGGATGTTATGTTCTTCATAAAAAGGCAGGAACTGGACCGAGTCGTCTCTCGAAAGCCCATAGACGGTTTGGGTTAAATCGTTGGTGCCGAAGGAATAGAAGTCGGCCTGGGTGGCAATCTCATCGGAGGTAATACAGGCCCGGGGAAGTTCGATCATGGTGCCTACCGTGTAATCCACCTTGACCCCATTTTTTTTCTGGACCCCCTCGGCGGTCCGGATGGTCAGATTACGCATCAGTTCCAATTCGTTGACGTGTCCGACTAAAGGAATCATAATTTCGGGGATTACCCTGACCATTTGTTTGGTGAGATCACAGGCCGCTTCCATAATGGCCTGGACCTGCATTTCATAGATTTCCGGATAGGTGATGCCCAGCCGGCACCCCCGATGTCCCAACATGGGATTGAATTCATGAAGGGATTTGTTTTTAGCCTTCAATTGGTCAAAAGGTACTCCCATGTCTAAGGCCAGCTCTTCCAGTTCCAAATCGGTTTTGGGCAGGAATTCGTGCAAGGGCGGGTCTAAGAGGCGAATGGTTACCGGCAGCCCCACCATAGCCTTAAAGATGGCCTTAAAATCTCCCCGTTGCATAGGCAGTAACTTATCCAGGGCTTTTTTCCGGCCTTCCAGGGTTTCGGACAGGATCATTTCCCGAACCATTCGGATCCGTTCGGCCTCAAAGAACATGTGTTCCGTTCGACATAATCCGATGCCTTCGGCCCCGAAGCCCCTGGCGATTTCCGCATCCCGGGGTCGATCGGCATTGGTCCGTATTTTTAATTTCCGATGTTGATCGGCCCATTGCATCAATTCCGCATACCAATAATTGTTGGCCGGTTCGGCCGGTAATAATTTCAACCGTCCTTCAAAGACCCGGCCACGTGAGCCGTCCATGGTGATCCAGTCCCCTTCCCGCAGAACTTTGGAATCAATCGTAACCTTTTTGTTATGGACATCGATGTCCAAAGCATTGGCCCCGACAATACAGCATTTCCCCCAGCCCCGGGCAACCAGGGCCGCATGGCTGGTCATCCCCCCCTTGGCGGTCAGAATGGCCTGGGCAGCATGCATGCCATGGACATCTTCCGGAGAGGTTTCATTTCGGACCAGGATGACCTTTTCTCCCCGTTTGGCCCAGGCTTCGGCATCATCGGCTGTAAAAACAATACGTCCTCTGGCTCCTCCCGGACCGGCTGGCAGTCCTTTAACCAGGGCATGGGCCTTTTTTTCCGCTTCCGGATCAACACTGGGATGCAGCAGTTCATCTAATTGTTCGGGGTTTACCCGGAGCAAGGCTGTTTCTTTGCTGATTATTTTAGAACTGACCATATCCACGGCCATCCGGATGGCCGCCTGACCGTTTCGTTTACCGGTACGGGTCTGGAGCATCCAGAGTTTTCCATCTTCAATGGTGAACTCGATATCCTGCATATCGGTATAATGTTTTTCCAGTTTCTTCTGGATCTCATACAATTCCCGGTATAACTCAGGCATCACCTCTTCCAATGACATGAGATGCCTCGTATCGGCGGTTTTCCCGGCCTTATTCACCGGATTGGGGGTGCGGATACCGGCCACCACATCTTCCCCCTGGGCATTGGACATCCACTCCCCGAAAAATTTATCCTCCCCCGTAGCCGGGTTACGGGTAAAGGCCACACCGGTTGCGGAGTTTTCTCCGGTGTTGCCGAAGACCATGGCCTGGACATTCACCGCCGTACCCCAATCTTCCGGGATACCTTCAATTTTTCGGTAGGAGACAGCCCTCTTGCCCATCCAGGATTGGAAGACGGCCCCGATTCCACCCCAGAGCTGTTCGTAAGGATCATCGGGAAATTCTTTTCCTATGGTAACTTTGATGGTTTTCTTAAATTCTTCACACAACACTTTGAGATCATCGGTTTTCAGATCCGTATCATTAAGGAATCCTTTCTCTGACTTCATTTGTTCCATGATATGGTCAAGTCTCTGACGGATCCCTTCTCCTTCCAGAGGCTCAATGCCAGCAGCCTTTTCCATAACCACATCGGAATACATAACCAGAAGACGGCGATAGGCATCATAGACAAATCGTTCGTTTTGGGTCTTTTTGATCAGGCCTGGGATGGTCCTGGTGGTCAATCCGCAATTCAACACGGTTTCCATCATTCCCGGCATGGATTTCCTGGCTCCGGAACGGACGGAAACCAAAAGGGGATTGTTCGGATCTCCGAATTTCCGGCCTATGATTTTTTCAACCCGGGCCAAGGCGGTCTCTGTCTGTTTTTTTAATTCTTTCGGGTAATGATGATTGCTTTGATAATAACAGGTGCAGACCTCGGTGGTGATGGTAAATCCGGGTGGAACCGGTATCCCCAGGTTGGTCATTTCCGCCAGATTGGCACCCTTGCCCCCCAGAAGATTGTTCATATCGGCAGTCCCGTCGGCCTGACCTTTCCCGAAGAAATAGACGTATTTCTTTGCGCCGGCCGTTTTGGATGATGGGGAGCGTTTTGCCGGCCTGGTTGTGGTGGACTTGCTTTTTTCTTTAACGACCATTTTTTTCATGATGCTGTCTCCTGCTTTTCATTATAAAATACTGAACAGGAGAAACGGAGACGGGGGGATAAAATGCCTCATTTCCCGATTCTCCGATTCCCATTTTTTTTCTCGTCACTCGCCACTCGTCATAGGATTCCATAATCGAAATCACCACCGGATCAAGGCACTGCCCCAGGTCAGACCTCCACCGAAGGCCGTCAATAAGACCAGTTGCCCCTTTTGGATGGCACCGGTACGAACAGCTTCATCCAGAGCGATGGATATGGATGCTGAGGAGATGTTTCCATATTTATGGACGGTCATATAGAATTTTTCAAAAGGTACGTTCAGACGTTTGGCTACGGCCTGAATCATCCGTAAGTTGGCCTGATGAGGTATAAACCAGTCGACGTCCTCCAGGGAGACGCCGTTGGCCTCCACGGCTTCGATGCAGGAGTCGGCAAAATGCTTGACCGCCACACGCACCGAGGCGCTGGCCTCGATCATCTTCAGGGTATGGAGGTCTTTGTCCACACTCTCATGGGAGATGGGAGTGGTTTTGGAACCGCCGCCTGGCATGAGCAGATTAGCGCCGCCTGCCCCGTCGGTATGGATATGGGTGGAAAGGATCTCAGCCCCCTGGCCTTCCTGTGAAACCAAAGCGGCCCCGGCCCCGTCTCCCCAGAGTATGGCCGTGGCCCGGTCTTTCCAGTTTAAGGTCCGGGTCATGATCTCCGAGGCTGTAACCAGGACGTTGGCAACGGTCCCGGCCTTCAGATACTGTTCGGCCACATTCAAGGCAAAGAGAAAACCCGAGCAGGCGGCAGTGATGTCGAAGGTCACGGCATGATCAGCTCCAAGCTTGGCCTGAAGCCAATTGGCACCGGCCGGACAATGGGTATCGGGAGTAATGGTGGCCATGATAATCAAAGGAATATCTTCTATCTTAAATCCAGCCATTTCTATGGCCGCTCTGGAAGCTTCCAGAGCCAGGTCTGAAGCAGCGACGTCAGGATCGGCCACCCGTCTTTCACGGACTCCGGTCCGCTGGGCAATCCATTCGTCGGAGGTATCAAGGATTTTTTCAAGGTCCCGGTTGTGTAGGACTTTTGGTGGAACATAACTTCCTGTTCCCCGGATATAAATAGGCATTCGTATTGCTCCTCAATGCTATCAGGAAATTTTGAAATGTTAAAGATTACAAAATCATGGGATATCTGTCAACACCCTTATCACTAAAACGCAAATTTAAGGGATTTTAAGGCTACCAGCGGGCCTTAAAGCCTCGGGTATCCACATGGATAAAAGGGCAATATTTTCCGTTTTGAGATAGGTCATATATCCCCAGACCGCCCACTAATCCGGTCTCTGCCTCGATTTCTTCAATAATCCTGACCAGGACCAGCAGGTCTTCCCGGTCAATGCGACCGTCTCGATTCAAGTCCATCATAAAACCTTCTTGGAGCGGACCCATAAGGGTGATATCGGCTGCATCGCCGTAAATATGGCGACTCCACAAGGCCCCGGAAACCGTTTGATTGTACCAGGGGGTTCGAAACCCGCTGAGGATGGTCAGTCGGGCCTCCGGAAAGCCAAGTTGTTGGAGTTTTAAGGTCAATAATTCCAATTTCAACAGCAAGGCCGAGGAGAGGGCCATATAGTGAGGAAAGGGCGTTTTATAATGACAAGAGAAATCTTGAAGCCGTAAGGTTTTGGAAACCAGTACCCCTTGGTTTTCGGGAGTCACTTCTATAAATCCTTTAGGTGGAAGGTAATGGGGAAGGGCCGTTTTCGGAATGGACCGGATCGGAGCCTCTTCCGGGTTCGGATAAAATCCCATTGGGAATTGATCGATAAATCCATCGTCTATTCTCGAAAATGGATACAGGACAATAACTAATAAATTTTGCCTGGTTTGTTCTTCCCATTCTCCTACCCTGGAATCTGAAGAAGCCGCCGGCCGGTATCCTCGTTGCCGGCATTCCAACCCCAGGGTATAAAGGCCCGGTTCTTTAGGGGCCTTTCCTGAAAAGAGGTTATCCCCCTGGCGGGGCAGGCTGCGGCCATTCAGCACCAACGACCAGGATTCGGTCTTCAGACACCGGCGGGCCTGGCCCCCGGACCCCCTGGGATCATCATACCCGACTGGTTGATAGGCCGGGGTTGACAGAGAAATATTTTCCAAATGGAAAGGGGACTCCGGGCAGGACAAGACCGAGGCTGAAACCCATCGGGTACGGACCTGAATGGCTTCTTCCGGCAGGAGGAAAAGGGTGGGGACCAAAGGAGAAATTTTTTGTCCATTGACTTCTATCTGCATCACCGGTTCCCTGGCCAGGGGTTCATCGGGAACTTTTTCCGGAAAGGGCTTCATGATCCATTGAGGTTTGGTACAACCCGATAAGGCCAGAAGGAAGAAAATCAGAAGAAACAAGAAGGGGGTGTTCTGCTTTTGGTTCAACTTTATAATATAACCGATGGGTTTTCCTTGACTCATGGCTTTTTGTTCTATATTTGCCTGAATTAGAATAAGGTGTCAAGGAGAGATTTGGAAGAAAATTTTGTTTGACAACCCGAACAGATGATATATATTATATGATATCATATTAGGCTTGATGCGTTCGTGAAAAGTCCAAAAGCGCCGATTTACGTCATTCCCGTGAAAACGGGAATCCAGTGTTTTTAATTAGTTACATATAGCCTGGATTCCCGCCTTCGCGGGAATGACGAGTTTTTACGAGACCATTAAGGCTTGGTTTTTTCCCGGACAACCGCTATTCAAAAGGAGTCAAGTCAACTGCCATGGCCACAACGAGAACGATTGTAACGATACCGGAAAAAGAAAAACGCTGGTTAAAAGCCTTCAGCAAGACCCATGGGATGTCTATGGGCGAGGCCATCAGGCAGGGATTAGCCTGCCTTAAGGCTGCTGATGGAAAGGATTCATACAAGCAGTTAGTTCAGGAAACACGCGGTATTTGGAATCAGGGGGATGGACTTGCTTATCAGAAAAGAATACGAGCCGAATGGGAAACCCGATAATGCTGGAAAGGCTTTTGGATTCGGTCATCCTGATCGATCATCTCAATGCTATTGAACCGGCAACGCAGTTTATTGCAGGGTTGGATCCTCGGGCTACAGCGATTTCGGTGATCAGCCTGGCTGAAATTCTTGTTGGTTTGGAGGGTTCGTATCGGGAAAAGGGAAAGATATTTCTGGATCAGTATGAACTGCTGACTATTGATGGTTCTATCGCCGAAAAGGCGGCCGACCTGAAACGAAAACATGGCTGGAAACTTCCGGATGCCTTTCAGGCCGCCTTGGCCATTCAGCACAAAGTCCGTTTATGTACCAGGAATACCAAGGATTTTAATCCGGAGAAACATCCTTTTGTCGAAATTCCTTATCGGGTTTAAACCAATCAACATCAGGTTTTTTATGAATCTCATGGGGTTCAATCTTAATTTTTCTTTCCGATTTTCGAGTTGTAAAGGCTTTACCTTTATCGAATTGATTATCGTCATCCTCCTTCTCGGGATTATAACGGTATCTATGAGTGTCAAAGAGCCGGGGTTAGGGGCGAAGATTGCGGCCCAATCCGGACAGGTCGCACAGGATATCCGTTACGTCCAATCCCTGGCCATGTCCAGCCGCCAAAGGGTCTGGATTTTTTTCAGTACCGCGAACAACACCTACCGGATCACCACCGGCGCCTGTGGGTCCGGAGGTGGAGGGACTACGGTACCCAACCCAACCACCGGAACCACCAATCCGCAACTGGCTGCCGGTATCAGCTTTAATACCTCTTTAACCAATGGTTGCCTTTCTTTCGACAGCCAGGGGAGACCATCCGAAGGTACTTCTACGAATCCTTATAATGGAGACGAGACGGTCCGGCTATGCCCACCCGGCGGATGCGGGGGAGGTGGGGGATGCGCCGGAGGGGGATGCGGTGGGGGACCTACCACGGGATGCACCATTACCATTACGGAAAATACCGGCTATGCCCTGACAACATGTCCATAAAAAGTTTAGTTAGAAAAAATTATTTTAAGGCAATCAACGACAAAGGGTTTACCCTGATTGAAACGATTATATCCCTGGTTATTCTTTCCATTGCCGTGACCGGTGTTTTGCAGGTTTTTTTTACCGGACTGGCCCCGAGAAATGCCCCTTTGTCCATAGAAATTACTACCGGGACCCAACTGGTCCAGGAGGGATTGGAAAGGGTCAAAGCAGACCGTAGTAATCCCGCCCGTGGGTTTGCATATATTGTTTCCGCTAATTATCTACCAATAACCATCAATGGTTATGTCAGAACGACAACGATTGCACCAGGCTGGGGGGGAGATGTTAATTATACCCAGGTTACGGTTTCTGTAACCCATAACAGTCGTACCGTAGCCAGTGCGACGACTTTAGTGGCCAATTTTTGATGAATCCCTTACGTTCCAACAAAGGCTTTACTTTGATCGAAATAATAATGACCATCATTATTGTGGGAATTATCTCGATTATCGTTGGGCCGATTTTGATCCAAGGGTTTAATTCCTTTTTTGCCAGTGCCGGGGTGACCGACATGGATGCCCAGGGAAAACTGGCTATGGAGCGCATGGCCAGGGATATACGGGGGATATCTTCCCCGAACAATATTGCTACCATGGCGTCTACTAATTTCTCCTATTGGGCATCTTTTTCAAATCGTTTTAGTTACTATCAAACTGGAACTCAATTGTTTCGTGATTCACCTTATTTAACATTTCTTACCCACGCAAATCTCTTAACCACAAATGTTTCCGTTGTTTCTCCTTTAACCTTTACCTACCTCCAAAAGGATTTGGTCACACCGGCGACCGGACCAGCCAATGTTTGGGTCGTTCAATTCCAGTTTACCCTTAACTATGCCGGGGGCGGATTTGTCGCCAACAAAACCTTTCGTACCTCGGTTTTTCTTCGAAACGCCCAATGACCGGAATAATCAAAAAACCAAAGGATCAGAAAAAAGAGGCCGGTTTTATCCTGATTGCGGCAATCATCATTATGACGCTCTTAGGGTTCTTAGGAGTTACTGCTTCTTATCTTTTCACCTCCGGCACCACCACAACCAAAGATTATCTGTTATCTACCCGGGCCTTTTTTATTGCCGAAGGAGGGGTTGAATATGTAGGAAAATATCTGCGAGACCAGGGCAGTCCCAATTGGAGTACAATCACACCTCCTTCGGGATCCATTTCTCTGGGGGATGGGAGTTTTTCGGTGGTTTTTACCAATCAGGCTGTCAATAATCTGGACGCTGTAGTTACCGGGGTAGTTCCCGGATCTCCCGTGAATGCCCAGAGGCAGGTTACGGCTACTTTCCAAAAGGATCTGGCCGTCAGAAGCCGGGGGGGGATAAGCATGGGGAATAATGCCTATGTAGACTGTGATCCGACCAATCCTTCGAATCCGTTATGCTATAGCTCATCCTGTGCTTGTACTAACACGAATGTTTCTGCCGCCAATATGCCGATCATTCCGGTGCCCTCTCCAACACCCCCTGCACCTTCCATAGGCTGCTCTTATCCTCATCATTCTACCGGGACCATAACACCAGGGGTTTATTATTGTTCTTCCATGACTTTTGATAATAGCGCAGTGGTTTCCCTTTCCGGGCCGGTAACCATCTATACCCAATCCTTAACCATAGATAACGGAGCTACTTTCAATAATTCAGGAAACCCTCGCGATTTATTAATTATTGTCCAAGGAACTGTTCCGAGTTCATTAGTGGCTCTAATAGATAACAATGCCATACTTAAAGGGGCAATTTATGCCCCCGGATATGATATTAGATTGGATAATAATGCAGAAGTCTGGGGAACCTTATCCGGGGGTGCCAGCGGGGATGCCTCAACTATCAGACTTAATAATAATGCCAAGGTTTATTATAGGCCTACCCAAGTAACCCTTACTAATTGGGTTGAGTAAAGAATTTAAGCAACGGAGCTGGTTCTGAAAAAGTTCAGAAAAAACGGAAGGCCTGACCAATCCTACCTTAAAAATACCGTCTTTCAAAAAGCAATATAAGGTCCATACACTATTCCTATACCCGGGGGCTTGTGTAAAATAGAAGCCAATGCAGACTTTCTATGTCCATGTATTGGCATTAAGCGCTTAATAATTTCAGAGAAGTCATTATGGCTCAATTGCAGGAGGGATAAGAGAATATGGGCAAGAGGACTATTACTAAAAGTGGCATTATTTTAATCGGGTTGCTGTTTTTCGGGATGACCACGGTCCAGGCCGAAGAAAAGGATGTTGTGGCTAAAGTGGGCAACAGGGTGATCACCAAGACCGAATTTGAAGCGTTGCTTAAAAAAAGGGGGGGGATGCCGCCTAAAGATAAGCAAATGGAAATCGGTTTGCTACAGAATATGGTCCAAACCATCGCCCTGGGAGAGGCAGCCAGGAAGAAGGGGCTGGATAAACGAAAGGAGATACAAGAGACCCTTGCTTTGACCATTGATAGTGTCCTGGCTAATGAATTGATCAAAGAAGAAGTCATCAATAAAGTTCATGTCACCGAAGCTCAGGCCAAAAGTTATTATGATAAGAATCTGGCCCGTTTCAAAACCCCTGAACAGGTCAAGATCCGGCATATCCTGATCAAGGTGGATCAATCGGCCTCCGGGGACGACAGGAAAAAGGCCAGAGAGCGGGCCGGGGAGGCGCTTAAGAAGATTAAATCCGGGGAGGATTTTGCCAAACTGGCCGGAGAGCTTTCCGATGACCCTGTTTCAAAGGCCAAGGGAGGGGATCTGGGATTTTTTGAAAAAGGGAGGATGGTTAAACCCTTTGATGAGGCAGCCTTTGCCTTGAATCCGGGAGAAGTCAGTAATATCGTTGAAACCCCTTTCGGCTATCACATTATCAAAATGGATGATAGAAAGAAGGAAGAAATCCAGCCCTTCGAGAAGCTGAAGGATAAGGTTATGGCCATGGCTGTCGAAGAAATAAAAAGAGAAAAAATCAAAGAGTTTGTACAACAGGTCCTGAAAAACGCCGACAGCAAAATATTTACAGATCGTTTTGGGGAAGAAAAGAAATAACAAAATTTTAGTTGACTATCGCCTTAATATTCTTTAAAATTTTTAATGCTGAAAATTTCGGGGAGCCGAACTCAGTAGGACAAAGATGGGTATCAAGAGCAGAAAAACCATATCAGGTCATCGGGGTTTCACCTTAATCGAGCTGCTGGTGGTGATGGTTATCATCGGCTTATTGGCCGCTCTGGTTGCCCCCCGGCTTTTCCCTAAATTAGGCAAAGGGAAACAATCGGCGGGTAAGGCCCAAATTGAATTGTTGGGTCAGGCCCTGGACCAGTATAGGTTGGATGCCGGCATCTATCCCACAACGCAAGAGGGGTTAAATGCTTTGATGACCAATCCCGGTGTTGAAAAATGGGATGGCCCTTACCTTAAAAAAAATGTCCCCCTGGATCCCTGGGGAAAGCCTTATTTTTATCAAAGCCCTGGAACCAACGGGGAATATGATCTCTATTCCCTGGGCCGCGACAATAAACCGGGCGGGGAAGGCGAGGACAAGGATATCACCAGTTGGGAATAGGTTTTACCTCTCATAGAATCCTTTTCTTTTTTTTGTCGCTGTTGGCATTGTTGGCCTTATGGGGCTGCAATGTTTCGGATGTCAACAAAAAAGACAGCGTTAGCAGTGGAACGACAACCGGATCGGGAAGTTCCAGCGGCACAGCGGCCATGGTCACCGTGACTGTGGGAAATAACCCGATCGCCTCCGGTGCAACAACGAGCCTGACCGTCATCGTCACCGATTCTCAAGGAAGACGGACCGAGGCCACCATTATCCTGACTTCTTCCAGAGGAGGAACTTTCAACGGGACAGACACTACCTTAAGCGGAAGTACTTTCGGAGGAGCCTTGATCGCCACCTATACAGCCCCCTCTGTCAGTACCCAAACCGATATTGAACTTGCCGCTGTTGTTCCCGGAACCACGGTCAGAGGGACTACCATACTCACCGTTCAATAAAGGTTGAACAGACCTTCCCCATTCGTTTTTTCGTGTTAAACCCTCATGCATAATTCGAAATTCGATATTACTACAGCGACACTTTTTCCGTCATTCCCGAATGTCTTTATCGGGAATCCAGGTTTTTCCAGAAAATGAGAAAACCAAAGTCCCTGGATTCCGGCTTAAAGCATGCCGGAATGACGGTTAAGGGGGCGCATCAGCAAAAAAACATGCTGTGGTAATATTCACATTAACTGATTTCTCCGAACTCCGAACTCCGAACCTTGAACCGTATTACAGACCCTCCCTCATTCCGGCAGCATGTCGTAGTAATATCGCATGATATCGGAACGGGTGATAATGCCGATCAGCTTGCCCTCTTTCAAAACAGGCAGCCGGCCGATATTATGTTTGACCATTAAGCGGGTGGCCTCGGTGACGCTGGTTTCAGTGCCGATGTGAATGATCCTCCTGGACATAAAGGCCTTTACCGGAGAATTCAGATCGCTGGTTTTTTTGGCCCTTTTAAAATCCCGTCTCGAAATGATCCCCGTCAGGGTTTCCCCGTCACTGACCGGAAAGGCGGTACAGCCCTTTTCCCTCAAAAGAAGGGCGACCTCATGCATCAGGGTATCCTGGTCAACGGTAATGACTGGGAAGGACATGAGGTCGCTGAGTTGGATTGACGGATTTTCCCTTTTGACAATAAGGTCGGCAATGCGTTCTTCCAGACCATCGGTGTCGGCTGATTTCAGTAAGGCCGAACCGGCATTTGGATGACCGCCGCCCCCCAATTCTTTTAATAAAAGCCCGACATTCAAGGTGTCGGCATTGCTTCGGCCAATGATCATACACTGATTTTTTTGAGGCTCGGCGAAGAAGGCAAAGGTGGCATCGGTGTCGGCGAATTCATGATAGCGGTCCACAACCGGTGAAAGTCCAGGGGTATGCCCTTCAATGGCGACTTTTATAAAGCTCACCTGAAAGCCGTTCACTTTGACTCTTTTTTCATTTTTAAGCATCTCGACGAGGATTTCTTTTTGCTTCAAGCCGTAAACCGGCCGAATGAATTTTCTGACCACATTGAGGTCGGCCCCCTGTTCGAGAAGAAAGGCGGCAGTCCGGACATCCCTGGGAGTAGTGCTGGGGAAAGTCAGATTTCCAGTATCTTCATAAATTCCGGCTAAAAAGAGGGTGGATTCTATGGGAGAAATCTTTTTACCTTCCTTTTCGATCTTTCTTACCAGTAGGGTCGTTGCCGCGCCGATAGACCGTACCCAGCGTTCAGTTCCACGAATATTACCGGAATTGCTGTGGTGGTCCCAGATATGGATCTCAAGGTCAGGATTGGCCGGGATAGGGGCCGGCAGCTCGATCCTGGACCAGGAGTTGGCATCAACAACGATGAGCCGGGTGACCAGGGAAGGATCCAGGTCGATTTCTTCGATAAAAGGGAAAATGTCTTTATGGAGACTATAAAAAGACCGGACGTTGGCGTTTAATGTTTTCGGAAGAAGCGGCGTCGCCTCAGGATAAAGGATGGCGGCGGCCAGAAGACAGGCAAAGCCATCAAAGTCAGTGTTTTTATGGGTGGCAATGATATGCATCTTGAGCGCTTGAGATGTTTCTCCGACCGTATTCTCTTATCGGCAGGAAGTTTGAAAAACTTAAATGAAAAAGGTTGCCTGTTTCAAGATACAAGTTGCAAGTATGAAAAACGGGGTCAGGGGTCGGGGGTCAGGGTCCGGTAAAAGTCATTTCCATGAAATTGTAATTCGAAAAAGGGGGATTGTCAAAAGACTTTGGAATGGTTAATATACGATAGCGATTTAAAAAGTTTCAAGTTTCAAGAGCAAGCTGCAAGGATAAATAATCTTAAATTGGCTATGGGCAATAGGCAATAGGCTATGGGTGAAGAGAAGACCTTAATATCGTTTACCCATTGCTTCTGGCACATAGTAGCCCTGAGGGTTAAATTTGTATCTGGAGTAATTTGATGGAGAAATTGGATTTTGAGCAGGGCCCCATCCGACCACCGAGCGAGGCCCGGAGTTTATTGATACGGATAACAAGGAATTGTTCCTGGAATCAATGCCTTTTTTGTCCGGTTTACAAGGGGACCCGGTTTTCCCGGCGTAGTGTTGAAGAAATCAAGGAAGATATCCGAACCATCACCAGAATCATGGAGGAGTTAAAGGCCCTTTCCTTCCGGTTGGGTGGCAACGGAAAGGTTGATGACAGCGTTATCACCCAGGTGTTTCATCAACCGAATTATTCCCATGCCTATCGAAATGTGGCGGCCTGGATGTATTACCAGGAATTTACGGTTTTTCTCCAGGACGCCAATAATCTGGTCCTGCCGGCCGAAGAATTGATCGAGGTCCTGACCTTTTTACGGAAGGAGATCCCCCAGATCTCCAGGATCACTTCTTATGCCCGGGCCAGGACCGTCAGCCGGAAAACGGTCGAAGAGTTGACCGGGATAAGAAAGGCCGGTCTGGACCGCATCCATATCGGGTTGGAAAGCGGCTCGGATGCTATTTTGCAATGGATGAAAAAAGGGGTTACAGCGGCTGAACAGATCGAGGCCGGAAAAAAATGCAAAGAAGCGGGTATTTCTCTTTCTGAATACTGGATGCCCGGTCTGGGAGGGAAGGCCCTCAGTGAGGAACATGCTCTGGAAACGGCCAGGGTCTTGAATGCCATTAATCCCGATTATATCCGGATACGTTCCTTAAGGGTTCCCGAAAGAATCCCCCTTTATCAATTAGTAGCTGAAGGAACCTTTCAACCCTTGACCGATGATGAAATGGTTGAGGAGATCAGACTGATGATCGACCATTTGGAGGGGATAACCAGCACCATCACATCCGATCACATTATGAACCTGCTGGAAGATATTTCGGGCACCCTTCCGCAGGACAAAGGGAGGATGCTGGCAGGATTGGATGCCTATTTGCATCTTTCGGCAGAAGAACGTTTGATCTATCGTTTCGGGCGCCGCGGCGGGGCCTACCGGTCGGTCCGGGACATGAAAGACCTGGTTTTGAAACGGAAGATCGAAAAGGCCATTGAGGAAGTGCTAACCACCCATCCCGAAGGCATTGAACCTTTTTTGGAAGAACTGGTTAATCAGTATATTTAGTTCGAAAATAGGATTCCAAGATTCCAGGATTCGAGGGTTCAAGGGCTTTAATTCCAAGCCTTTCACTTGAACCCTTGGCCCCTGGACCCCTTGAATCCTTTTTCATGCTTCGTGGTGACCCAATGGGTCATGAAGGCTTAATACGAATATCGAACATCGAATTATTAGGAGATTATTTATGGTGACCCCTGAAAGCATGTCTGAAAAGGCCATGGTTTTGTTTGCCAATGAATTATATTGAGCCCAGGCCGTCCTGGCCGTGGGCCTGGATATGATTGGAGAAGAAGAAAGGGATGTGGCGATGCGGGCCATGGCCGGGTTGACCGGAGGCTGTTACCGGGGTGATTTTTGTGGGGCCCTGGCCGGGGCCGTGCAGGTCATCGGTTGTCTCTTTGCCGCTGCAAACAAGGATGAAATGGAAGATGCCCGGTTGACCCCGACCATAAAAATGCTTTATGACCGGTTAAAAAAAATAGCCGAGGAAACTTATGGGGATACCAGTTGCCGGACTATTTCCCGATGCGACTGGTATGATCCGGAGGATGTTAAAGCCCGCAGAATAGACGGACGGCGGGATGAATGTACCCGATTTGTCGGGAAAACAGCCAAGGTCTTGGGCGAGGTGCTTCTGGAAGTGGTGGGGGAGGAGGAGCTGAAGATATTGCAGGGGGAATAAGTTAACACGAAAAAGCGAATATCGAATTTCGAACATCGAATCATGAAGTATTCTTTAGTACTACAGCGTATTTTTTTGCTAATGCGCCCCTTAACCGTCATTCCGGCATGCTTTAAGCTTGTCCCCGAATGGCTTAATCGGGGAGCGGAATCCAGGGACTTTGGTTTTCTCATTTTCTGGAAAAACCTGGATTCCCGATAATGACATTCGGGAATGACGTAAAGAATGTCGCTTTAGTAATAAAAGATGTTGAATAAATGAGTGGTGCATTCAATTTACTTCCAGCATCCAGCATTAAGCATCTTCCAAAAACATTTCCACCAACTTCTTCTTCCGTATATCCGCCAGGCCCTTGTCCGTCAAACGAATAAAGGGCAAACCGGTAAAACAAAAGGTCTGCAAGAGGAGAAAGGGGTTTTCCAGGGTCGAGCCCAGGGATCGGACGGCCTGATCTATTTCTTCTATCTGCCGGGTCAATACCGGCAGGGGCTCTTCGGAGATCAGACCCATGACGGGCATGGGCATTTCGGCCAGGATACGTTCGCCCCGGCAGACCACCAAGCCTCCTTTTAATTCCAGAAGACGATTAACCGCCAGGGCCATCTCCTGATCAGTAACCCCGATGACCAGGATGTTGTTGGTATCCCAATTCAGGCTGGTAGCGAGGGCCCCTTTTTTCAGTCCTATTCCCTGACAAAAACCCAGGGATGGGCGGGGAATCGTATCTCTTCGTTGAAAGACGGCTGCTTTCAAAACATCCTGATCGGGATCGGCTTGCAATGCCCCTTTATTCATCTTGAGCCGGACCGTTCCTTCTTTGGTAATGGTATGGTTGACGGCTTTGATTGTTCGAACCGTGGCTTCAGCCTCGGAAGAAGGAATATGAAAAATTTCCGGCTCAACCCTGGAGATTGAAAAGGAATCATAGGCCTCAGGAGGATAAGAAAAAGGAGGGGAACCCTTTAAATAATTCCCCTGATCCCAGACCAGTTGCCCATCGGTCCAGACCTTCAGGCAGTTAAAATCTTTTAAATTGTCCACCAGGACCAGGTCGGCTATCTTCCCCGGGGCAATTCCGCCCAGATCTTTCAGCCCGAAATAATCGGCCACATTCCGGGTTACGGTTTGAACGGCGGTTACCGGATCGAAACCAAAGGCAACGGCCTGGGCCAGTAAATCATTCATCCCCTTTTTTTTAAGGAGCTGGGCCGGATGGAACAGGTCGGAGACCAGCATAAGCCGGCTCAGGTCAAGGCCCATCCGGGCTATGGGGGCAACCGCTTTAAGTTCGGATCGCACGAAGCCCTCACGAACCATGACCGACATGCCCAGCCGGAGCCGCTCAACCGCCTCTTCGGCATCAGTCGATTCATGGCAGGAGGTGGCCCCGGCGGCAACATAGGCCACCAAATTTTTCCCCCTGGCCCCGGCGGCATGGCCTTCCCGTGTCTTGTTCAAATGATGGGCCTGGGAATAACCGGACAAGGTACGGGAATCCAGGCCCAAGACCCTCGGCCAATAGGCCTCTCCGATTCCCAGGACCTCCGGTTTGTTCAGAAGCCCGGCAAATTCCCTGGGGGTCATGCCCAGGCTGGTTTCCAATTCAGGAAAGGGCGGTGTCAGGGACGGGGCCGTAAAAAAGATCTTTAAAGAGAGGCCTGCGGCTTCCTGCATAAAGAGATCGACCCCTTTTCTTCCGAAAACATTACCGACCATGGCCATTTCGGTAACGATTGTGGTATTGCCGGTCATTAAGGCATAGGGGGCAAAGGAGCGGCAGGTGAAGATATTGTCCAGATGGGTATGGCCGTCTATGAATCCGGGCAACAGATAGCCCCCCTGACCGCTGATGACCTGGGTTTGAGGGCCAATCAACTCTTGCGGTTCCGGGCCGATATAAGCAATCCGGTCCTGAAATAATGCGAGGGACAGGTCTTTTTGAATTTCCCGGGAATAAACATTGACCAGGGAAAAATCCTTTATGACGGTTGTGGCTTTTTTTTCACCCCGGGCCACCTGGATCAAGGTTTTAATTCTTGAAGGCTTTAAATTGGAGACGGACATTATTTTTCTTCCTCTTCTTCAAGGGGATTGAGTCCGGCCCATTTGATGGCCGCCAGACCTCCGGCCAGATTCCGGGTGTTTTTGATCCCTTCCTGGTCCAGGAGGATCTGGGCTTCATAGGAGCGCACCCCCGAGTTGCAAATCAGCACCAGATTTTCGGCCTTGGGTATTTCATGAAGGCGCCGGGAGAGGGTTTCCTGCGGGATATTAATCCAATGGGGGCCAAGCTTTTCAATATATGGCCGGGCATTTCGCGGTCCCCGCACATCCAGAAACAGGACATCCTTTTCTTGTCGTCCTGCCAGGAGATCCGGAAAATTTTCCACCGGTAAAGGGCGGTTTTTCCCTTCCAGGGTGTTCTTAAGGGTATTGGCTACGGCATTCAGGATATCCATAGCAGCGGCAAAAGGCGGGGAATAGGGTATCTCCAGGTTGGCCAGGTCTTCGATGGTCATTTGATAAGGCAAGGCCCCGGCTACGGCATTGAGACGGGCCATCAGGGCGTCCCCGTTCCGCCCCACCCCGGACAAACCCAGGACCCTCCGGCTTTTCCGATCGGCAACCAGCTTCAGGGCCATCAATTCCTGGCCCGGATAAAAATGGGCCCGGTCGGCCTGGATGACCAGGGCCTCTTCGGCATCAAATCCCGCCTGCCTGGCGGCTGCAGTCGTCAGACCGCACCTGCCGGCCGAGAAGTCGAATACTTTGACGGCAAAACTCCCGATAACCCCGGGGAAGGTTTCCCGCCCACCGGCTATATTGGTCCCGATGACCCGCCCCTGCCGATTGGCCAGGGAGCCGGAGGGATAGAAGCAGGGCTGCCGGGTTATCAGGTGGGGGACCTCGATACAATCCCCGCCGGCATAAATCTGATGATCCGAAGTCTGGAGGAATTCATTAACGGCGATTCCCCCCGAAGGGCCAATGAGCAGGCCGGCCTGATGAGCCAGGGCCGTATTGGGCCGGACCCCCACGGCCAGGATTACCAGGTCGGCCGGAAGTTCCCGGTTTTGGGTAATCACCTTTTTAACCTCCCCTTGATCATCTCCCTCCAGGCGAACCACCTTTTCTCCCAGCAGAAGGTTAACCCCATGATCCTCAAGGTCCTTCGAGACCATCCGGGCCAAATCAAGGTCCAGGAGACCGGGAAGAATTTGATCCTTTATCTCCAGGACAGTAGTTTCCACTCCCCAGAGGTCGGATACGGCCTGGGCCATCTCCAGTCCAATGGGGCCGGCCCCGATAATAACGCAATGGCCGACCTTCCCCCGACTGAGGGATTCCTTAACCACTAAAGCTTCAGCGGGATTAGAGATGGTTGTAACCCCTTGCAGGGTTATTCCCGGTATGTCCGGCCTGTTCGGAATGGCCCCTGTAGCCAGGACCAGGTTATCGTAGGGGATATCTTCTTCAATACCAGTCAGGCGATTTTGAATCCGGACCGATTGCTGCAAAGGGTTGATCGATAAGGCCCGGGTTTGGCTGCGGACCTCGACCCCTTTGGCGTCCCTGAAGAATTGTTCATCACGAACCATGTGAAAAGAGGTGGACATGAGGGCCTGGATGTCGCTGATGTCTCCTGAAATAAAAAAGGGGATGCCGCAGCCCCCGTAAGAAAGATACTGGTTTTGTTCTATGAGTATCACCCGGGCTGTGGGATCCATCCGATGGGCCCGGCAGGCTACCTTTGGCCCCAAAGCCACGGCACCGATAATAACAATTTGTTTAGCCATGATTGAACCTCCGACGATAATGAATTAAGGCGCAGGGCGCAGGGCATAGGGCAAAGGGGTTTAAGGATTTTACCTTGAGCCTTGAGCCTTGCACCTTGCACCGTGGACCTTATAGTATCTGGAATTCGTCCGGGGCGGTAGTGATGGGCTTGAGGCCTGTCTCGGTCATGTAAAAGGTGTTTTCGATCCCCACCAACCCATATCCGGGCAGGAGTATCTTGGGTTCCAGGGCAATAACCATTCCGGCTTCCAATAACCAATCGAATTTTTTCCCAACTATCGGGAGCTCATCCAATTCAAGCCCCAGGCCGTGTCCGATATAAGACAACTGGTCAAGACCCGCACCCATGAATTCGGACTTATATCCCAAACGGTTGGCTTCATCAAAAGCCCGATAATAGACCTGATCGCAAGGCATCCCTGGCTGGGCCATTAATTTTATGGATTCCTGAATCCGGATAACGGCCTGAAAGGCCTCTTCGACCGGCGCCGGCGGTTTGCCTATGGAAAGCATACGGGTTTGGTCAACCAGATAGCCGTTATAACAACCCACATAATCAATACTGATGGGTTGCCGTTCCCGGATGGGCTTCAACCCCGCCCCTTGAGCAAAGGCCGGACCAAGGCCCAATCCCCCGGAAGGAGAATCGATATAAGAAGGTTTGGCCCCTTCCGGACCTGAAAGGAGGTGACCATAAAAGATCTCCTGGTTAAATCCCCGGCTTCTTATAAAGCCCTGGTGACCTTCTTTACGCAGGAAGGCCTCCAGCAACCCGGCCAGCTCTATTTCCAACATCCCCGGCCTTAAGATCCCGGGGACTTCCCGGATCATCCTGTCCATCATTTGGGCTGCCTGATGCATATTGTCTATTTCCCAGGGGGATTTAATCATCCGGCATTTGCGAATCAGGATAGAGGCATCCAGGATACGGGATTTTTTAAAAATATTCTTAAATTGAAAATATCCATTGGCCGGCAGGACATCCATTTCCAGGCCCAGTACCTGAGGAAGCGGAAGGCCCCTTTCGGCCAAAGAAGAAGGGATTTCCTTGGGAGAGGATAGGGCGACGATGTTATTCAGAGCAGATTCTTCCATGGCCCGTTCCAGGTTCTTTTTGACCAGGAAGACCGGTTCTTCCTCGTTGGGAATGTAGAGAAAACCCGGTTGCATGGTGCCGGAGTAGTAAAAAAGGTCCACGTTTTGACAAATCAAGATCCCATCCAGCCCTTCCTGGACCATCTGGTCCTGGATACAGCGAATCCGGGTCTCTATTTCCGTGGAAGGTACAAATAAAAGAGAAGGGGCATCATTCGGGTTCATCGGGTTTCCCTTCTTTGATCTGAGTTTTTCACGACCATCTTTTTTTTTAATGGACAGGCTATAGGCTATGGGCAATGGGCTATAGGTCAACTTATTACTCCCACGTTATTGCCCTTTCAGTCTTGAGCTTTGAGCTATTTTTGAATTAAACCCTCAAGTCCCGCTTGGGGCGGGACACCACAACGCATGAAAATGGTTTTCTCCAAACTCCAAACTCCAAATTTTTTTCATGCTAAAGTGTACCACAAACCCCAATCTTATGCTACTATTTCTCAAATGAATAATCAACCCTATAACCGTTATGCCGCCTATCTGACCCAGACCTTCGGCTGTCGGGTTCAGAAGATTTCCTTAGACGCCGGTTTGACCTGCCCGAACCGCGACGGGTCCAAAGGGACCGGCGGATGTCTGTATTGTAATGCCCAGGGTTCCGGGACAGGGGTCTATTCAGAGACGCCTTCAATTGAGCAGCAGCTCAGGCAGGGGAAAAGTTTTTTAAGCAGCCGTTATGGGGCCAAAAAATTTATCGCCTATTTTCAGTCTTTCACCAACACCTACGGCCCGTTGAAAATCTTAGAATCATTATATCGGGAGGCTTTATCCGTGGAAGACGTGGTCGGCTTGTCGGTGGGGACCCGGCCGGACTGCATCAGCCCTGAGATCCTCGATCTTTTAGCGGGTTTTCAGTCCTCCCATCTGGTTTGGATCGAATACGGCCTTCAATCTTTTCATCCCCAAACTTTACAATTGATCAACCGGGGTCACACGATTGAGGATTTCATTCTGGCCGTGGAAGAAACCCGGAAACGGAATATCAACATTTGCGCTCACGTCATCCTGGGTCTGCCGGGAGAAGGATTGAAAGAATGCCTTTATACGGCCGACCGGTTGGCCGAACTGGATATACAGGGATTGAAAATCCATTCACTGTTTATCAATCAGGGGACCTTATTAGAAAAATGGTGGCGACAAGGGAGATATCATCCTCTTCAGCAGGATCAATATGTAGATTGGGCCTGCCGGTTTTTAGAACACTGCCCACCCCATTGGATTATCCAGCGTTTAACGGGCGACCCCCATCCCAAGCAGTTGGCCGCCCCGCTTTGGGCCTTGGAAAAACAAAAGACTTTAAAGATGATCCAGGATTGGTTTCAGAGAACCGGCAGCTTCCAGGGGGCTGAATGGCTGAAGGGCGCTTCGCTTGAGGACCGCTGCGCTTGAGGACCACTGCGTTTGAGGAGCGCTATCGCTAAAGGAGCGCTTCGCTTGAGGATCACTTCGTTAGAGGAGCACTGCGTTTGAGGCTGAAGGCAACTGCCTCTTCACTCAAGGCCTCCGCCATGGCGGGGGACGCTCCTTAAGCAAAGCGGTCAAATTTATTAGGGAGGTTATCAGATGGGCAGGACGACGGTATTTTATGACAGCAAGGCGTTTCCCCTCCTGGGGCGCGTCTATGTAGCTGCTACGGAGAAAGGTCTATGCGCCCTTTCCTTGCCGGGCCACCCGGTTGAATCCTTTTTTCAAAAGATCCTGTCCCATTTTCAGCCCCATTTTTTTACCCAGCTCCCAGACCCCTTTCAGGATCTCTATCATCAGTTGGATCAATATCTGGTCGGCAGGAAGATGGTTTTCGAAATTCCCCTGGACCTGGAAGGAACTCCCTTTCAACGGCAAGTCTGGGAGGCCTTAACAGCCATCCCTTATGGGGAAACCCGCAGTTATGGGGAAATAGCCCGGGCCATCGGTCGTCCCAAGGCCGGCCGGGCCGTCGGCCAGGCCAATCATAATAACCCGATTCCTATCGTGGTCCCTTGTCATCGGGTGATCGGTTCCCGGGGGGACCTGGTGGGCTATGGCAGCGGACTGCCGCTTAAGGAGAAACTACTGGCGTTAGAAAGGGAAGCTGTCGGGATGCTGGATACTTGATACTGGATACTTGATTTAAAGCTATATCAAATAGGACAACCTTATCCAAAGACGTCATTCCCGCGAAGAGCCTGTCCTCGAATGCCTTAATCGGGGACGGGAATCCAGTCTAGGCTTAACCCATTAATCCCGCCATGATTGAAGTTTGAATAGTTTTTCCTTGCTTGAAAAGTTATTTTTTAGTATGATTATCAAATTTACTAAATTCTCACGCTTTTTCGGTCTCTTGGGTGCATCTTAAATAAATGCTGACAACTCATTGAAAAAGCGGCGGAAAAACCCAAAGGGAGGATAATTATGTCGTATGTTTCCATGAAACAGTTGTTGGAGGCCGGGGTCCATTTCGGTCACCAGACCAAACGATGGAATCCCAAAATGAAGCCTTATATTTATGGGGCCAGAAATGGGATTTACATTATTGATCTGCAGAAAACCGTTAATCTTTTTAAAACCGCTTATGATTTTGTGGTGGATACCGTAGCCCAGGGAGGGTCGGTTCTCTTTGTGGGGACCAAGAAACAAGCCCAGGAATCCATAAAAGAAGAAACCGAGCGTTGCGGAATGTTTTTTGTCAACCACCGCTGGTTGGGGGGGACATTGACCAATTTTGTAACCATTCGCCTGGGAATAGAACGCCTGAAATACCTCGAAAGGATCAAGGCCGATGGAACGATTCAGCGATTTCCCAAGAAAGAAATCATCAATATGGATCGGGAGTATGTTAAGCTGCTCCGTAACCTGGGCGGAATCAAAGAACTGGAGAGCCTCCCCAAAGCCATTTTTGTTATAGATCCCCGAAAGGAAAGGATCGCCATCCTGGAGGCCAAGAAATTGGGGATCCCGCTGGTTTCGGTTGTCGATACCAATTGTGATCCCGATGAAATCGATTATATCATCCCTGGTAATGATGACGCCATTCGGGCTATTCGATTGATCACTTCAAAAATAGCCGATGCCTGTTTGGAAGGTAAGACCAAAAGGGAAGAGGCGCAACAGGCCGAGATAGACAAAGAGGTCTTTGTTGAGGAGTCCCCCGCTGAAACCGGGGCGCCGGGAATGAAAAAGGGCGAAAGTCCTCAAGGTCCGGCCGGTCCGGAAGTGATAATCATCCGAAAATTGGAAGAAATACCAGCCCAGGGAGGAGCGGAAAGTTGAATATAACATCAGAATTAGTCAAGGCCCTTCGTGAAAAGACTATGGCCGGAATGATGGATTGCAAAGAGGCCTTAAAAGCGGCCGAGGGCGATATGGAAAAAGCAGTTGAATATTTGCGTAAAAAAGGCCTGGCCACTGCTCAAAAAAGGGCCGGCCGGACTACTTCTCAAGGACAGGTTGGTTCCTATATCCATGGTGGAGGGAAGATCGGGGTCATGGTGGAGGTCAATTGTGAAACCGATTTTGTCGGTCGAACCGATCAGTTTGGAGAACTGGTCCATAACCTGGCCATGCATATAGCCGCTGCTAATCCGGTTTGTGTTCGCCGGGAAGATATGCCGGCCGAACTCCTGGAAAAGGAGAAGGAGATCTACCGGGCCCAGGCCAAGGAGACCGGAAAGCCGGAAAAGGTCATTGAGAAGATCGTGGAAGGTAAAGTGGAAAAATATTTTAAAGAGGCCTGCTTGATGGAGCAGCCTTATGTTAAAAATCCGGACGTTTCCATCACCGACCTGTTGAATGAAAAGGTCTCTCAAATCGGGGAAAGTATCACCATACGGCGTTTTGCCCGATATCAGTTAGGGGAAGAGTAAAGGTACACCTGACAGGATTGACGGACTTGTAAAAAGTTCGTAAGCGCTCATTTTCGTCATTCCCGTGGAAACGGGTCTAGATAGTTACTAATGGTCTGGATTCCCGCCTGCGCCCTCGGGGGTGTAGTACCCTACGGGTACGGAATCGGAATGACGGAATTTTACGAGCTCACCAATTGACTTTTCTTCCGGAAAGGCAAATTAAACCGGTAATCCGGTAAATCCTGTCAAAAAGGTTTTTTGGGGGAATACCGAATATGGCCTTAAGCAAAACCAAATATAAAAAAATTCTATTGAAACTGAGCGGTGAGGCCCTGGCCGGCGACAAAGGTTTTGGTATCGATGTCAAGGTGTTGGCCAAGACCGCCAAGGAAATTAAAGAGGTCGTTACCCTGGGCGCCCAAATCGGGATCGTCGTCGGTGGAGGAAATATCTTCCGCGGGGTGGCCGCCAGTGCCCGCGGTATGGACCGGATTCAGGCGGACTATCTGGGGATGTTGGCCACCCTGTTTAATGCCGTGGCCATTAAAGAGTCTTTGAAAAATGAAAAAATACAGGCCCAGGTCTTGTCGGCCCTGCCGGTTCAGGGGTTGACCGAAGCCTATATTCCCCAATCGGCTAAGGTTCTGCTGGAAAAGGGGACGGTCCTGTTACTGGCGGCCGGGACCGGTAATCCCTTTTTTACCACCGACACCGCGGCGGCCTTAAGGGCCTCCGAACTGGGTGCGGAAGTCATCTTGAAAGCTACCCAGGTGGATGGGGTCTATGATCAGGATCCTAAATTGAACCCAGAGGCCAAAATTTATTCTGAAATAAGTTATTCCCAATTCTTGCAGAGTCACCTTCAGGTTATGGATGCTACAGCCGTTTCTTTAGCCAGGGAAAACAATATCCCTATCGTCGTCTTTAATGGCCTGATAAAAGGGAACTTAAAAAAGATCATCCTGGGATCCCGGATTGGGACCTTGATAAAGGGGTAAACCATGGCGGAGAAGGTATACAAAGAGACCAGTGAAAAAATGGAGAAGGCCATTGAGGCCTTAAAAAAAGACTTGAGCCGTATTCGCACCGGGAGGGCGTCGGTTTCCCTGTTGGACGGGCTTCGGGTCCAATATTACGGGAGCCAGGTCCCTTTAAACCAGGTGGCCTCCATAGCCGTTCCGGAAAGCCGGTTGATTACGATTCAACCTTGGGATATCAAAGCCATCGGCGATATTGAAAAAGCTATTCTTAAATCCGAACTGGGACTCAACCCTATCAACGATGGAAAAATTATTCGCATCAATATCCCCCAGTTGACCGAAGAAAGACGCCGCGATCTGGTGAAGGTAATCAAAAAAATAGCCGAGGAATCCAGGGTAGCCTTAAGAAATATACGCCGGGAATCCAACGAATCCTTCAAAGAACTTAAAAAAGACAAGACCATTTCCGAAGATGGATTTTTTAAAGGCCAGGAAGAGATCCAGAAGATTACCAATGATTTTATTGAAAGAGTGGACCGGATCAGCGAAGAGAAGGAAAAAGAGATTTTGTCCTTTTAAGGACTT
>JACRBX010000159.1 GCA_016219225.1 Deltaproteobacteria bacterium | reverse complement strand
AATCGTCAAGTATTTGGCCGGAATCAAGGATTAGTTTTTTTCAAGAAAGACAAGGGGTAGCTTGCCATGAATAGCGACCGATATGAACGGGGATTAAAAAAACTCAAGGAAGTGGATGGGGAGGTTGGGGATCGGGTCATCGAGAGTCTCAAGGATATTGCCCCCGGTTTGGCCGATTATTTGATTGAATTTCCCTTCGGGGACGTTTACAGCCGCCCGGGGCTAGATTTAAAATCCAGGGAGATCGCCGCTGTTGCCGCATTGACTGTTCTTGGCCATGCCGCACCTCAACTGAAGGTGCACATCCAAGGGGCCCTCAATGTGGGCTGTTCACGCCAGGAAGTCATCGAGATCATCATTCAAATGGCGGTCTATGCCGGATTTCCGGCTGCCTTGAATGGTATGGCGGCAGTAAAGGAAGTCTTTCAAGAACGGGATAAGGCCGGGCTATGCCGATCATGAGACTGAATCAAAGGATCAGCAAACGGTTGATTAAATAATTGTTTCATCGTGAAGGAGTATTATGATTTCCAAGGAAAAAGAGGGAATAAAAGCCTCTAAGAAGACGCTGTCGGCTACCAGGCAAGCCTGGGAATTGCAAAAGAACGAGTATGCCAGGGGACATCAACTGAAAAAAGAGGGGAAGCCGGTGGTCTGGTCCTGCGCCTTATTTCCCAAGGAAATATACTGGGCTATGGATATAGTGCCTTTTTTCCCTGAACAGGCGGCTTCATTATTTTCCACCCGAAGGTTGGGAAACAGCCGGGATCAAAGCGTCCCGACCTATTCGGTCAAATATTGCCAGGTGGCCGAAGCCGAAGGTTTCCGGGATTATATCTGTGGTTATGCCCGGGCCATGCTCGGATATGTGATCGACAATATCAGGAATAATGCCTGGGAAGAAGCCCCCCTCGGAGGCCTTCCCCTGCCGGACTTGATGATCTCCACCAGTTATACCTGCGATGCCCGCATGAAATGGTTTGAAACCATGGCCCAGATGATGAAAGTCCCCTTTTTCCTTCTGGATGTCCCGGAATTGCCCCATGATTTGCCGGCCACGCTGCCCAGCGGACGTCAACCTCTTATTTTCCCCGAATCACGGTTTAAAAAAGGGAGGCGGCCACTGGTCACCAGTCCGAAGGACTACGATCTGGATTATATGGTTTCTCAATGGGAAGACTGTATCGCCTTTATCGAAGATGTGACGGGACACAAATATAACCCGGACAAACTCAATGAAGCCCTGGAATGGTCCTACAAGACTGCGGAGATCGAGCGTCAAATCTATCAATTGCGGAAGGCCGTCCCGGCGCCCATGTCTTCGGCCGATGGATTCGCCTGTGCTTTCCCCAGACTTTATTTAATGGGGACCCGGCGATGCTATGAATTTTTTGTCGCCTTACGGGATGAGATTAAGGAACGGGTAGCCCAGAAAATCGGGGTAATCCCTGAAGAGAAATTCCGTCTCATGTGGTACGGCCTGCCGACCTGGTTTAACATGGGCATCTTCAACTATTTTGAGAAAATCGGCGGTGTTTTCGTCTGGGAGACTTTTTATAACACCGGTCTGCTTCCTCCCCGCAGACCGGAGGACCCGATCAAGGAACTGGCCATCAAGTGTTTTCAGAACAGGCTCGGGGCCATAACGGGTCCCATTAGTATCGGAGATTCCCTTTCTGAGGTTGTCCAGGAGGCCAGGGAATACAAGATCGATGGGGCGGTTCTGGCCTATTTGATTACCTGCCGGTATATTGTTTACCCGGTGGTGGAGATCGCAAAGATCCTGAGGGAGGAACTGAGTGTCCCCTCGGTCAACCTGGAAAGCGACCTGGTGGATGAAAGGATTTTTGCCGAATCCCAGGCCTTTGTCCGGTTGGATGCCTTCGGGGAACAACTGCTGAATCGAAGTTAAGAGTTCGGAGTTCGGTGTTCGGAGAAAACAGAAAAAAGAGAATAACGAATAATACGGGAGCGAATCTTTTTACCGATGCGCCCATTTATGCGTCATTCCGGCATGGTTTAAGCCGGAATCCAGCGGCCTTGATTTCTCATTTTCTTGAAAAACCTGGATTCCCGATAAAGACATTCGGGAATGACGCAAATAATGGCCGTAGTTATAATGAATTTTGAATTAGGAAGTTGTTTGTACCTTCGACATTCATTGTTTTCATACTCAACGTGTCGTTCCTTGGGCTGTTGATTTAACCCAATCGCCAAAACCATTGTAACGCCTTGTGCTGGAGAATAACTTATGAACAATGTTTTTCAGGAAATTATAGAAAACCGCCACAAAATAGCCCGGAAATGGAAGGAAAGAAATCAAAAGAGGGTCGTAGGCTATTTCTGCTGTATCACCCCGGAGGAGATGATCTATGCCAGCGGACTACTGCCGGTACGCATTGCCGGGAGTTCCGAAAAATTAGAAGTAGTCCCGGATCACGTGCCCCAGTACGGATGCGGTTTTGTCCGGAGTTGTCTGGATCTGGCCGCCCGGGGCATTTATGATTATCTGGACGGTGTGATCATCCCCAATACCTGCGATCTGATCCCTAAACTGGAATACTGGTGGCGGGAACTTTGCCCCCGCACCACTCCCCTCAATGAAGGACAGGAGAGCCATCCCTATGTCTATTATTTGAATTATCCGGAAAAGGTTACGGGCCCGAAGGTCAATTCTTTTTATCTTATGCAGCTTCGGACCTTTAAACAATATCTGGAAAGGATGAGTGAGCAACTCATCACAGATGAGATGCTGCAGGAGGCCATAGGGGTTTACAACGAACACTATGCTTTAATGGAACAATTGGATGAATTAAGGAAGCAGGATCCGCCTCTTATATCCGGTTATGAGGCCTGGCAGGTGGAATTTGCCGGCCTCCTGATGCCGAAAAACGAACATAATGCCCTGCTCCGGGAATATCTAAAGGAACTTCCCCTTCGCCCGGATAAACCCGAAAAGAAAGTCAGGTTATATCTATCGGCCAGTGCCCTGGACCGGGAGACCGCTGAATTGTACAAGATCATCGGGGAATGTGGCGGAGAAGTCGTTTCCGAAGACATCAGTGCCGGAAGCAGTCATTACAGCGGGATTACGTTGAATCCCACCATCCCGCCCCTGGAGGCCATGGTCGAACGCTCCCTGGCCACCCCGTGCCCCCGTTCAACCGTCACGGCAACCCTGAAGGCACCTTATCCCATGTTTCGCTGGAACTATCTCAAGAGGACCATGGAGGGTTATCAGGTGAAGGGGGCCGTCTTTTACAACCTGAATTGCTGCGAATGCCGTTCCCTGGAGAATCCTTTTTTAAAGGAGAAGATTAAGGAAGTGTTTCATATCCCGGTTTTATTTTTGGAGGGGGATTATACGCCGGAAGGATTGAACCAGATGAGGGGCCGGATCGAAACATTTATCGAGATGATCGGGGCTTGAGCCAGGGCCGTGGTTTTTGGCGGTATTGATATTGGGACAACGACTATCAAGATAGTGCTTTTGAACCATGGGAGACCCTGTTTCGCCAAGGTTCTGATAAGCGGGGATGAGGATATTTCCTATGAAGAAATCTTTAACCAGGCGGCTTGGGAGGCCGGTGTTTCCTTCGGGAAAATATCGGGCATCCTGGCAACCGGAATAGGCAAAGGTTCGACTCCGTCGAGCTGGAAGAAAAAATCGGATCCGATTTGTCATGCCCGAGGCGCTTTTTATCTGATTCCGTCGGCCAAAGGCGTGCTCGATATCGGTGCGGAAGGGAGCCGGGCTGTGAAATTAGAGGAGGGCGGACGGGTGGCCGATTTTACCGTTAACTCCAAATGTGCCGCCGGAACCGGGATATTTTTGGAGACCATGGCCAAGATTATGAATCTATCGATAGAGAAAATGGGGATCGCAGCCGTTCAGGCCGGCGGTAAGGCCAGGATCAGCAGTTTCTGTGCCGTATTCGCCGAATCCGAAGTCATTTCCAATATTCATAAGGGGGTTCCCAAAGACCATATCGTTTCAGGCATCCATGAATCGGTGGCCGATCGCCTGATGGAGTTGTTAAACCGGGTAAAAATCGGGAATAACCTGGTCCTGAGTGGTGGCGGGGCGAAAAACCTGGGGCTTGTCAAGGCCCTGGAAAACAGACTGGGACAATCAGTCCGGGTCCCGGACAGTCCTGAGACGGTCGGTGCCCTGGGTGCCGCCTTGATCGCCCAGGATTCCTGGCGGAAATCCGGATAGGTCCACTTCAGGGGTCGGGAGTGGGGATCGGGGGTCAGTGGAAGCATAAAAATCTTCTATCGACCCTCATTCCCGAGGAGGCATTATAGATCATGAAAAAAGGGTTTTTAAAATCCGAAATCCGCATTCCGAAATCCGCATTCGTATGATCGTATCCGGCATTGATATCGGCTCCAGGACCACCGGGGTGGCCGTCTTGAGGGATGACCGAATCCTGTCTACGGCTATTATCTCCACCGGTCCGGAAAGTGCTCAAACCGCCGAAGAAGGTATGCGGCAGGCATTGAAAGATCAGAGTTTCTCCGTAAAGGATATCGATTATCTGGTTGCCACCGGATATGGAAGGATTATGGTCCCTTTTGCCAATAAAATTATTACCGAAATCACCTGTCATGCCAAAGGGGCAAAATGGTTATTCCCGTCCGTCCGGACGGTGCTCGATATGGGCGGTCAGGATTGTAAAGTTATTCGTGTGGAGGAAAGAGGAAATCCCGTTGACTTTGCCATGAACGACAAATGCGCGGCCGGGACGGGAAGATTTTTGGAAATCATGGCGGAATTGCTGAAACTTCCTTTGGAACGTTTCTGCCGTTTGCCCTTCCAATCTCGAAATGAGATTCGAATCAATTCTCGATGTGTGGTATTTGCCAAGTCGGAGGTGATTTCGTTAATCAAGGGCGGGGGTCAAAAGGAAGACGTAGTGGCGGGGTTGCATGAAGCCGTGGCCGAAAGGGTCTATGGCCTTATGCGCCAGGTGGGAATCGAAAAGGATTTGGTCGTCACGGGTGGGATTGCCAAGAATCCGGCTATTGTGAGCCTGATAGAAAAAAAAGTGGGCTTTAAACTATTCATACCGGAAGAGCCCCAGATCGTTGGTGCCCTCGGGGCGGCCCTTTTGGCAAGAGAAGGCTGCTGGAAGGAAGTGGGGGTTAGATAGACCTACAGTTGCCTATTAAACTTTCATACTCGCTTACCACGAAGATCATGAAGCATGAAAATATTGAACGACGAACGTTATTTTCGAACTAAAGGGAGGTTTAATCATGGATAAAACAACCAAGGAAATATTAGGGGAAAAAATAAAGGACGCCCGATGGACGCCGCTTTATAATCCCGAGGCGCTTCAGAGAATCGATGATACCATCGGGGATTGGAGGGAAACCAAGGTCCGCGAAGCGGATAAGAAAAACTGGGAGGTAACCCCCCAGACCATTTTGGGGTCGAAGATCCCCAGGAATCTTTTTTACGGTCCTTCGGATGTCAAGGATTCGGATTATCTGGAAGACCTGGGGTATCCCGGCTCGGAGCCTTTTACCCGGGGAATTCATGCCAATATGTACCGGGGCCGGGCCTTTACCCGGCGTCAGTTGTCCGGGGCCGGTTCCCCGGAGTACGTCAATAAGCGGATTAAAATGCTTTTGGATCACGGGGCTACCGGTATGAATTTGGCCCTGGACCTGCCCACGGTTCAAATGTTTGATTCGGATGAGCCCGAGGCCAGAGGACATGTGGGCGTAGTGGGGGTTCCGGTCGATTGTGTCGCGGATATGGAAGAAATATTTAAAGACATCCCCATTGATAAGATAAGCGCTTCCATTGTGACCCACTTTCCAAGGAATACGGCCATCATTTTTCCCATGTACCTGGTCATGGCCGAAAGGAGAGGCATCCCCTGGGACAAACTGGAAGGCAGTGTGCAGAATGATTTTATTATGGAGAGCGTGGTCCGTAACGGACCGGAGTTCATCTCGCCCAAAGCTACTTTCAAACTGCAATGCGATAATATCGAATTTATCCGGCAAAATGTACCCCGCTGGAATTATGTCACCTTGAACGGTTACAATTTGCGGGAGTTCGGTAGCTCGGGCATCACGGAAATGGCCGTGGCCTTATCCAATGCCATTGAAAGCTTTGAAGAGATAATCCGAAGGGGGCATGAGGTGGACTGGGTGGCCGAAAGGGTAGCTTTTTTCTGGGCCCCGGCCAATGATTTTTTTGAGGAGGTGGCCAGGCTCCGGGCGGTGAGAAGGTTATGGTATCGTATTATGAAATACCGGTTTAATGCCCAAAATCCAAGGTCCATGTGGATGCGCTGCCATGTGCAGACCTCAGGTATTTCCCTGATGCGGGAGGAACCGATGAATAATGTCATCCGGGCCTCCTATCATGCCCTGGCGGCTATCCTGGGCGGGGCCCAGTCGCTCCATGTGGATTCCTATGATGAAGCCTATTCCGTTCCTACGGAAGAATCTTCCCTGCTCTCTTTGAGGACCCAGCAGATTATCGAAGCGGAAACCGCCGTGACCCAGGTGGTGGATCCTTTGGGGGGTTCTTTTTACCTGGAAACCCTGACCAATCAGGTTGAAAAGGCCATTCTGGATGAAATCGAAGAGATAGAAAAGATGGGCGGCCTGTCCAAATGTGTAGAAAGGGGCTGGCTGCAAAAAAAGGTTTCTGAATTCATCCATAACGAGCAGGATATGATCGAAAAAGGAGAGATAACAATAGTCGGCCGAAATTACTACCGGACCTCGGATGTAAAACTGCCTGATATCAGGGTACCGGATTATCCGGAAGGTCTGGAGGAAAAGATGAAGGCCAAACTGGACCGGATCAGGAGGGAAAGGGATAACAACCAGGTTGTCCGGTGCCTTAGAAACCTGAAAGAGGCCTGTGAAAAGGGCGAGAATGTGACTTATCACACCCTGGAGGCCGCCCGGTCCAATGCCACCAAAGGGGAAATGCGCCGGGCCATTGTCGAGGGCTTCGGGCCGTGGCGATCGGGTTTGATTGTTTAGTGCGAAAATAAGTTCGGAGTTTAGAGTTCGGAGTTCGGAGTAAACCATTTTCATGCTTCGTGGTGCCCTACCTGGGCATGAAGGCGTATATGGAAAAAAAGTTTCAAGATGCAAGTTTCAAGTTACAAAACCCTGTACTCTCAACTCCGGCCCCTGACCCCTGACCCCCGACCCCTTTACCCTGTACCTTGCACCTAATGACATTGAAGGAGACTGTTTATGGAAAAAAAGATCAGAGTGCTGCTGTCACAACCGAGTCTGGAAAATCATTCCCGGGGCATTATTACCGTGGCCAATATGTTGCGAAATGCCGGGATGGAGGTCATCTATATCAGTAACTCTCTACCCGACCAGGTTGCCAGGACGGCTATTCAGGAGGATGTGGATGCCATCGGCATCAGCATTTTGTGTGGAGCCGAACTGATTTTCGGCAAGGATTTGGTTGATAAGGCTAAAGAATTTAACATGAGGGAGGATGTGATATTTATGATGGGCGGGATTTTCCCTCCCCAACACATTCCCAAACTAAAAGAAATCGGATTCAGCGGTATCTTCGGCCCCAGTGCCACCAAAGAGGAAATCGTCGGGTTTATCACGCAGAATGTTTCTGTGAATTAGATTCTTATCCGGTAAATCAATATTTCCGGATAGAGCTTTCAGCAGTCAACGATCAGGGTTTAGGCACCCCATTAAGGATGAGCCTATGTAAAAACTCGTCATTCCCGCGCAGGCGGGAATCCAGGCCATACCTAACTAATTATAAAAGCACTGGATTCCCGTTTTCACGGGAATGACGAAAAGGGACGTTCAGATAAATGATCTTGCTGAAATCTAAAAGCTGATGGCTGACTGCGTCAAAAAGGAAGGAGAATTCAAGATGAAGGGAAAAACGATTAATGAGATAAAAATAGGGGATGTGGCGGAATTTACCAAAACTGTTTCCGAATCGGATATCTATTTGTTTGCCGGGGTGACCGGTGATTTTAATCCGGCCCACATCAACGAGGTCTATGCGGGAAAAACTTTTTTCAAAACCAGGATAGCCCATGGCATGTTGTTGGCAGGGTTTATCTCGGCCGTTCTGGGCTGCCAACTGCCCGGCCCCGGAGGCATCTATATCAGCCAGGAATTGAACTTTCTGGCCCCGGTGCGTATCGGTGATTCCATCACGGCCCGGGCCGAAGTCCTTGAGATTATGCTTGAAAAAAATCGGGTCCGTTTAAGAACTTCTTGTACCAACCAGGATGGAACCCTGGTTCTGGATGGAGAGGCTGTCGCCAGCCCAACCAAGGCCTCCGGGAAATAGGCCCATAGATCCTCCAAATTCTGCAAGCCCGAGCACTTATCAACTAAAATTAAATCAGGAATTGGGTTTAACGACCCCCGGCAGAACCGGGAGTTTATTATTAAAAACCTTATAATTTAGTTGTTGCAAAATATTTGTTAAGCTATTATTGATGATCTTGTAAAAATCCGTCATTCCCGCGCAGGCGGGAATCCAGGCCAGGCGTAACCAATTAAAAAAATTTAATAATATAGGAATTTGCATTTTGGACGCAGATGAACTCGGATCGGCAGAAGGCCGATCGTGTAGATCACCAGGATTTTGAATATAAAGAATAATTTTCTACGGGTATCGGCGAAAATCTGTGTCCGAATTTATTGGAAATCAGATGACCATAGAACCAATTGGCACCATACAAACGCCTTATACCACGAAAGAGGAATGCCCTATCCAACCGTCCTATGCCTCTAATGCCCTTGGACAGGTCGAGGTGTTTAGAGAGTTTGAGGCCGGCTTGAAGGACATTGAAACCTTTTCCCACCTCTATCTGCTGTATTTCTTTGATCGTTCGGGCGGAATTGAACTGGTGCGCCCCACCTTTCTGGATGACACCCCACATGGCATCTATGCTTCAAGACATCCGTGTCGGCCAAACGGCCTAGGGTTGTCGGTGGTCAGGCTGATACGGCGGGAGGGAAATACCCTGGTCGTTGAAGGGGTTGATATGCTGGACAAGACGCCTCTTTTGGACATAAAACCTTACATGCCGAAGTATGATGCCATTGTTTTCGCTTCCGAAGGGTGGACGGCGGGTAAAGAATGGCGACCTAAACCAACAGGAAGAGAATGACCATTTCCTTTTATTCGGGAGGAGACACTAAGCCTTCATGTCCAAGAGGGCACCGCGAGGCCTGGAAATGGTTTTTCCCGGCCCTTGAGCCTTGAACCCTGAACCTTGAACCGTATTTTCGTATTGATGGAACACTTACTGAATACCATCATAAACTCAATCGATGATGGGTTTATGGTCATCGATCGTAAGGGCACGATTTCCCACTTCAACACGGCGGCCGGCCGTATTATGGGAATTGCACCGGATCAGGCCATCGGACGTCTGGCTGCCGATACCATTCCGAACTCCCGGCTTCATCTGGTCCTGAAGACCGGAATGGCCGAGGTAAACCAGGAGCAGTTCATTTCGGAGGGTATACGGATTGTGACCACCCGAAAACCCGTCTTCGATGGTAAAGGTAAAGTCATCGGGGCGGTCTGCTTTTTTCGGGACATTACCGAAACGGCCGCCCTGGCCGACCAGAACACCTCCTTAAAAAAAATGCGCAGTCTATTGGAGGCCGTCATTGCCGCCTCTCAGGACGCCGTATCCGTTGTGGATGAAAAGGGTGTGGGGATTATTATTAACCCGGCCTACACGCGCCTGACCGGATTTGCCGGGACCGATATCATCGGCAAACCGGCTGAAGCCGATATATCGGAAGGGGAAAGCGTGCATATGCAGGTCCTGAAGACGGGCCAACCGGTCATCGGGGCCCATCTCAAGGTAGGACCTCAGAGAAAGGAGGTCATCGTCAATGCCGCCCCGATTATGGTGGATGGGGACATAAAGGGAAGTGTGGGCATTATTCACGATGTTTCGGAATTACTGAGATTATCCGAAGAACTGACCTTGGCCAGACGGATTATCCGGGTTTTGGAGGCCAAATACTCCTTTAAGGACATAGTGGGTGAAAGCCGGCAGATTTTCAACGCCATCAATTTGGCCAAAAGGGCCGCCCGTCTACCGGCTACCGTTTTACTGAGAGGGGAATCGGGGACCGGGAAGGAACTGTTTGCCCATGCCATTCACAACGAAAGTAATCGAAAAAATCACCAGTTTATCCGCATAAACTGTGCGGCAATCGTTGATAGTCTATTTGAGAGCGAACTGTTTGGTTATGAAGGAGGATCCTTTACCGGCGCTAAGCGTGGAGGGAAAAAGGGACTGTTTGAAGAAGCCAACGAAGGGACCATCTTTTTGGATGAAATCAGTGAGCTACCGATGAATGTGCAGGCAAAAATGTTGCGTGTTCTGCAAGAGAAAGAAATTGTCCGCGTTGGAGGGTCAAAATCAGTTTCCATCGATGTCAGGATCATTGCCGCTACGCATGAAGATTTGCAAAAGGCCGTAAAAGAAGGCCGATTCCGGGAAGACCTTTATTACCGATTGAATGTGATGCCTATTGACATCCCGCCGCTTCGTGATCGAAAAGGGGATATTGAGGTCTTGGCCTGCCACATCATCCGAAAATTGAATCAGCAGTTCGGACGCAACATCACCTTGATCGAGCCGAAGGCAATGGAGATTCTCGAAGGGGTTGAGTGGAAGGGCAATATTCGAGAACTGGAAAATGTTTTGGCTCAATGCATTATTAAGATGCAGTTCAGTGATTCAATCATCATGAGGGAACATCTTCCGAATCTGGAATTTCCAATCGGCCCGTCTCCGGAAAAATCCTTGAATGACCAGGGCCAACCGCTGACGAAGGAGGACGAGGGACTAAGGCAGGAGTTGAGATCGGTTTTATCCGGGATAGAGAAACAACACATTATGAGAATGTTGGCCGAGTCCAATGGCAATAAGACTGATTGTTCAAGAAAATTGGGCATTTCCATAAGGAACCTCTATAATAAATTAGAAAAATATCAAATCGGATCATCCTGAACCGTTAAACAAAACCTTTTCGATTGCATTTTGTTGCATGCAGAATCGTGCAGGGATCATGCAATTTTCTGCAGACTGAATCCCCATCCTTCCTTCCTCTGACTCTTTCCAATTTCAGATTTTGGATTTCGGAATGCGGAATTAAAAAATCTATAACAATTTAGTCCTCTAGTCCCACCTTAGATCGGATTGAAAACGATATCCATTTAGTCGATTCTTGGCCCTCGACTTCAACCAACTGGCCATGATACTGGCATAGAAGTTGCTCCCGTAATAAGCCGCTGCCATTGCTTCGGTGAAACCCAGGCACGGAAGAAAAGGAGGATCTATGCTTGCCCGGAAGAAGTGGCTCCTATGGGGCAGTTGATTTATCATGATAGCACTCCTTTCCCGTCATTCCCGAACGTCTTTATTGGGAATCCAGGTTTTTAAGAAAATGTAAATCAAAACGGAGATCAATTATGCCGGTTAATCAAGAATTCTTTCCATTGAAAAAAAAAGACGGAAGATTCAGGGCAGTGATTCAGGCGGAATATTGCAAGGGTTGCGGAATTTGCATGGCTTTTTGTCCGGAGAAAACGCTGATTTGGGCGGAAAAATTAAATTCTTTCGGCTACCCGGTGGTGGAATTATCTGATGAGAAGGCCTGCCGGGGTTGTTTGCAATGCTTTTTGATGTGTCCGGATGTGGTTTTTAACTTCAGCCGGGAGGTGGAGTGCCATGGATCAGGTAATGTTGAAAGGCAATGAAGCCATAGGGGAAGCGGCATTACGGGCCGGATGCCGGTATTATTTCGGTTATCCCATAACACCCCAGTCCGAGCTTATGGAATACCTCGCCCGACGTCTGCCTGAAGTCGGCGGCACATTCCTGCAGGCGGAAAGTGAACTGGCGGCCGTGAACATGGTCTATGGGGCAGCCGGTGCCGGGGGACGTGCCATGACCTCTTCGTCCGGACCCGGCATCAGTCTTAAACAAGAAGGAATTTCTTTCCTGGCATCGGCTGAACTTCCCTGCGTGATTGTTAATGTGATGCGGGGCGGACCGGGTTTGGGCACTATTCAGCCGTCTCAGGGGGATTACACCCAGGCCACCCGGGGCGGCGGCCACGGCGATTACCGCCTGCCGGTCCTGTCTCCGGTTTCCATCCAGGAGATGGTAGACCTGGTTTACAATTCTTTCGATATGGCTGAACAATACCGTACTCCTGTCATACTGCTTACGGATGGTGTATTGGGACAGATGATGGAACCCGTCTTATTACCGGAAGAGATAACCCATGAGTATATGAAACCCTGGATTACCGATGGCTGTCAACATCGTCCAAGACGGTTGATAAAAACCCTTTACCTGGATTCCGGTGAATTGGAATCCCACAATTTACACCTTCAGGCTAAATTTAAACGATTAAGCGCAAAGGAAGTCCGTTTCGAAGGCTACCATCTTGAAGACGCAGAGGTATTGATTATTGCTTTTGGTATCTGCGCACGGGTGGGGCGCACGGCTGTAGACCATTTAAGGGAGAAAGGCCTGCGGGTCGGATTATTCCGGCCTGTAACTTTGTGGCCTTTTCCTTCCGCTTCGTTAAAGGAAGCTGCCGAAAGGGTAAGACATCTGGTGACTGTGGAAATGAATGCCGGCCAGATGCTGGAAGACGTGCGACTGGCCTTGCCCGGCCGGGAGATCGGCTTTTACGGGAGGATGGGCGGAATTGTAGTTTCGGCCCTGGAAATCGAGGTCGAAATCATGCGAATCATGGGGGGCAACGGGGGATGATTAAACCATTATTGGTCAGACCGAAAATATTGACGCCGGTCAGATTTCATTATTGTCCGGGTTGCGGCCATGGTGTGGCCCACCGCCTGGTGGCTGAAGTAATTGACGAACTCGGCTTACGGGAAAAAACAGTTGGTGTGGCCTCTGTGGGATGTTCAATCCTGATTTATAACTATTTAGATTTGGACATACAAGAAGCGGCCCATGGAAGAGCGCCGGCCGTGGCCACAGGAATCAAACGGGTCCTGCCAGACCGTTTCGTGTTCACCTATCAGGGCGATGGTGACCTGGCCTCCATCGGGTTGGCAGAAATCGTTCACGCGGCCGGGCGCGGGGAGAATTTTACCGTTATTTTTATCAACAATGCCAACTACGGAATGACCGGAGGGCAAATGGCCCCCACGACTTTGCCCGGCCAAAAAACCACGACCTCGCCCAAGGGACGGGATGTGGGCCAGGCCGGATATCCATTAAAAATGGCCGAGATATTGGCGGTCCTGGATGGACCTTCCTATATAACACGAGTGGCGATTCATAATCCCGGTGCAGTCATTAAGGCCAAAAAAAGCATCAGGAAGGCTTTCCAGTGCCAAAAACTGGGTCTGGGTTTTTCTATGGTCGAGATACTGGCGGCCTGCCCTACCAATTGGGGGATGGAGCCCCTGACCGCTTTACAATGGCTTGAGAAAGAAATGATCAAATATTATCCGTTGGGAGTTTTTAAAGATACGGAAATGATGGCCCCATCAGCAGCCTTGTAGATAACAGCACGGCTTCCCGGGAGTAACCGAAAAAGGAAAAGGAGCGTGAAACCATTATGGTCCATCAGGTTTTGATCGCCGGCTTCGGCGGGCAAGGGGTGTTAACTTGCGGACAAATCCTGGCCCTGGCAGCCACTCGTGAAGGGAAAAAAGTGACCTGGATGCCTTCCTACGGCCCCGAGCAGCGTGGCGGTACTGCCTCTTGTGTTATCACCCTTTCCGATCGGCCTATTGGCTCTCCTCTGGCGGAAAAGATCTCCGTAGCCCTGATTTTTAATGAACCTTCTCTGGTTAAATTTGAGCCACAGTTTGGGGCGGGAACTCTGGTAATCCTGAATTCATGTATGATTCCGACTGAGGTTAAGCAGTTTGAACTCCCAGTACATCGTGTTCCGGCAGATGATATAGCACAGGAAATAGGTCTGAGGCGGGCAGGTAATATTGTTATGCTTGGCGCTTACATTGCCGTAAGCAACACGGTATCTCTTGATGCTGCCCAAGAGGCGATTGGCAATTATTTGGGACCATCCAAACAACACCTCCTGGAAACAAACCAAAAGGCTCTCTCGGCGGGGTGGCGCTTCATTGATGGCGGGGGAGGTGTAATTGAGAAATACCTGTGTGAATCAAGAATCTAATCAACCCTATTTGACATTTCTTTGTTACTGGTTACTCGTTTCTCGTTTTGTCGAGCAACCAGCAACGAACGCAATATACCGTAACCGTCAGGAAGTCAGGGATAAATTGGCAAATTGTGAGTTTTAGAATCTAATGCGGAGGTATGTCTTATCATGATCAGCGACAAAATCAAAAAAGGGTTTGGTAATACGGGGCAGCGAGCGCTGTTGCATGCAACAGGGATAACCAAAGAGGCCCTGGAGAAGCCTTTTATAGGCATAGCCAGCGGTTTTACCGATCTGGTTCCGGGGCATGCGGACATGCGTAATCTCGAGAGATATGTTGAAAAAGGGATTCACTCCGGCGGTGGATATTCATTTATATTCGGCATCCCGGCATTGTGTGACGGCATTACAATGGGTCACATCGGCATGCATTATTCCTTGCCTTCCCGCGAATTAATCGCCGACTCGATAGAATCGGTGGCCGTGGCCCATGCATTGGACGGCCTGGTTTTGCTGACCAACTGCGATAAAATCACCCCGGGAATGCTGATGGGGGCCATGAGATTGGATATCCCGGCCATTGTTGTAAGTGCTGGTCCGATGATGACTGGACGTTACCAGGGAAGGAAATTGACTCTGGTTAAAAACACCTTTGAAGCCGTTGGATCATTCCGGGCCGGGAAGATAAGTGAAGAAGAATTAAATTGCTTCCAAATGGAGGCCTGTCCTGGGGTTGGAGCGTGCCAGGGGCTTTATACGGCGAATACGATGGCCTGTTTATGTGAAGCCATGGGAGTTTCCCTGAAGGAGTGCGGGACGTCTCTGGCCGTATCGGCCAAGAAAAAGCGAATAGCTTTTGAAAGTGGGGAAAGAATCGTTGATCTGGTGAAAAGCGGAATAACGATCAAGAAAATTTTAAATAAAAATGCCTTTGAAAACGCCATTTATTTGGACATGGCCCTGGGAGGGTCGACTAATACGGTGCTGCACCTGCCTGCGATCGCTTATGAGGGAGGAATCGAATTAACCTACGACGACTTCATGAAAATTAACGCCAATGCCCCTTACTTGTGCGGTATTCAGCCATCGGGGGATTATACCATGGAGGACCTGGAGTATGCCGGCGGTATACCTGCCGTGATGAACGTCATTAAGCCGCTTTTAAAGGATAATATCACCGTTTCGGGCAAGACCGTGCTGGAATTGGCCGGTGAGGGCCGGGTGGGTGACCCTGAGGTGATCAGGTCTCTGGATGACCCGATCAGCCCAGAAGGCGGCATCGCTATTTTGTTTGGGAACCTGGCCCCTGACGGCGCCGTAGTCAAAGCATCGGCGATGAACGAAAATATGCGAAAATTTGAAGGTCGGGCAAGGGTTTTTGATTCAGAAGAGGCGGTCATGGCAGAGGTTTTGAACAATGGCATCAAACCTGGGGACTTCATTGTTATCCGGTATGAAGGTCCCAAGGGAGGGCCTGGTATGCGTGAAATGCTGGCGACAACCGCCGCTTTGGTCGGTCTTGGTTTACGGGACGAGGTGGCCCTGCTTACTGACGGGAGATTTTCCGGAGGCACTCGGGGCAACTGTATAGGTCACGTAGCGCCGGAGGCTTATGAAGGAGGCCCCATAGCCTTGATTCAGGAGGGTGATTTGATTAAATATGACCTCGAGGAGAGAACCCTTGACCTGCAGGTTGAACAACAGGAGCTGGTTAAAAGAAAAAATGAATGGAACCGTCCCGACCCCAAAATCAAAAACGGGTACCTGTCCAAGTACATTAAATTGGTTTCTTCCAGCAAAGAAGGTGCCGTCTGTAAGTGAATCCGTATAGGGGGTTATACGGAGACCATTGAATAGCTTAACCTTGGACAATCTCATGAAGATAGAACCAATCGGGACCATACACACTCCTTTTACGACCCAAGAGGAATGTCCTATCCAACCATCCTATAACTCTGAATCAATAGGACAGGTCGAGGTGTTTAGAGCCTATTATGCCGGCTTGAAGGATATTGAAACCTTATGCTTCCGGAGGATGGACGACCGGCAAGGGATGGCGTCCCAAACCAACAGGAAGAGAATAACGAAATAAAAAAAAGAAGGAGGAAACACAATGCGTTTACGAATGATGGTAATTTTATTCAGCTTAGGTTTGGCGGTCTTCGCCGGATCGGCAGCGGCTAAAACCCAGATCAACGTTGCTGTAGTCGTCAATCCGGATTTCGTCCACACGAGGGCGGCCAACTGGTTCAAACAGAGTGTGGAAAAGGCCCTGCCTGGTAAGATCAGTGTGATGGTCCACCACTCGGCCGTTTTGGGCAGCGAGACCCAGGTGCTTCAGCAGATTCAGTTGGGCACCACCCAGATGGCGGTCTGCACCACCGGGCCCATCGAGGCCTTCGTGCCGGAAATCAAGGCCCTGGAAATGCCTTTCGTTTTCCCCTCCTACGATGCAGCCGATAAGGTGCTGGACGGACCGGTCGGTCAGGATCTGGCCAGGAAATTCGAGAAATCCGGGTTTGTGGCCCTGGCTTTCCTGGACAACGGATTCCGCAACGTCACCAATTCCAAACGTTCCGTGAAGATGCCCGAGGACCTTAAAGGGCTGAAAATCAGAACCATGGAGGCTCCTACTCATTTGGCGATCTGGCGGGCCATAGGGGCCAACCCGACGCCCATGGCCTGGCCCATCTTTACACAGCTTCAACAGGGGGTCATCGACGGCCAGGAGAATCCCATCGCCGTAATCCATGCCGCCAAGCTCCACGAGGCCGGTCAGAAATATTTGACCCTGACACGGCATGTCTATTCGGCCCTGGTCTTCCTGGCCAGCAAGTCCTTTCTGGACGGGTTGTCTCCCCAGGAACGCAAGGTGATTACGGACAATGCCCGGGCAGCGGCCCTTCAAGGACGCCAGTTCATCCGGGGCAACGAGGCCAAACAATTAGCCGAACTCAAAACGGCCGGGATGCTGGTGGAGGACAAGCCCGATTTGGCGGCCTTCCGCAAGGCCACGGCCCCGGTCATCAACTCGGTGACGGGCGACACCAGGAAGCTGGTGGATCAGATCCTGCAGACGGTGAAGTAGTAACTACGGGCGATAGGCAAGGGGCTATAGGCGAAAGGCATTAAAAAAACCTGGCCCATAGCCCATAGCCTATAGCCTATAGCCCTATAGCCCCATCATTATCCCAAACAGGCAGGAGTAGCCTATGCTGGTATTACAGCGATTAAGTTCGGCCATTAATGCAGTGGTGGAAAAAGTCCTTTTTGTTATAGGGGCGATTATTTGCCTTATTTTATTCGCCCAGGTGGTCTCCCGGTATGCCGGTAACTCCCTGGGCTGGTCCGAGGAAGTAAGCCGGTATCTCCTGGTGGCCATCACCTTTCTGGGTGGAACGGTGGCTTACAAACGAACGAACTTTATCGGTTTGAAAGGGTTTGGTCATAGCCTGGGACCGGTCATTCAGCGGGCCATCATAGTCTGCCTGCAGGGGTTGACCCTGGCCTGCTTTTTGCTAATCGCCTGGTTCGGGGCCGGCTACACCTTAAAGACCTGGGAACAAGCCTGGTCCTCTGTACCGCTTCCCATGTCGCTCCCCTTTGCGGTGATACCGATTGGGGCTGTCATCTTCGTCATCCACGTGCTGGCGGACATCTTCAAATCGGGAGAAACTAAATTATGATCATTGTCCTTCTGTTCGGGGCTTTGTTCCTGCTGATCGCCCTGGGGCTGCCCATTGCCCTGGCCATCGGCCTGCCGGCCATCGGCTTCATGCTGGCACCCGGGGTCTTTCCCGCCAGCGTTCATCTGTCGGCACTGGGTCAGACGATCATCCAACTGCTTTTCGCCGGCGTGGATTCCTTCGATCTTTTGGCCATACCCCTTTTCATGCTGGCCGGGTCGATCATGGAGACCGGCGGGATTTCCCGCCAGCTTATCGATTTCTCGGACAGCCTGGTGGGTTGGGTGCGGGGCGGGCTGGCTTGTGCCGTGGTGGTGGCCTCTATGTTCTTCGCCGGTATCTCCGGTTCGGCCGCGGCCGACACGGCCGCCCTGGGGGCCATCGCCATACCGGCCATGATCCGCCAGGGCTATCCGCCGGCCTTCTCGGCGGCCCTGGTGGCGGCCGGCGGCTCTATCGGCGTTATCATCCCCCCTTCCATCCCCATGGTCATTTTCGGTTTCCTGACCAATGTCTCCATCGCCAAACTTTTCGCCGGGGGCATGATGGTGGGGATCCTCTTCGGTCTCAGCTTCATGGCCCTATCCGTCTGGCTGGCCTGGCGCCACCAGTGGGGGACCCGTAATCCCTTTTCTTTGAAAAAGATTGGGATCGCATTCAAAGAGGCCTTCTGGTCCCTGGGTGCGCCGGTCATCGTCCTGGGCGGGATCCTGTTCGGCATTGTCACGGTGACTGAAGCGGCCGCCCTGGCGGTCTTCTATGCCTTGTTTGTGGCCATGGCCGTCAACCAAAGGATCAAATGGAAGGACATGCCTGCCCTCATTATCCGCTCCCAGATCGTGGCCGCCACCATCCTCTTCATCATCGCCATGGCCAAGATGTTTACCTGGCTTTTGGCCATGAAGCAGACCCCGGTGCTGTTGCAAAATGCCATCCAGTCCCTGGCGCTCCCCCCTTGGGGCCTGCTGCTGCTGGTCATGACCGGGCTCTTGATCGTGGGCTGCGTCATGGAGACGACGGCCGCCCTGATCCTGCTGGTACCGGTCCTGGCGATCATTACCCCCCAGATGGGGGTGGACCCCATCCAGTTCGGGGTGCTCATGGTCGTCAACCTGGCTATCGGCATGTTGACCCCCCCGGTGGGCATCTGCCTGTTCGTGGCCTGCGGGATCTCCGGGCTGCCGCTGGGACAGGTGGCCCGGGCGGTGATGCCCCTGGCCGTTGTGGCCATCACCGTGCTTATGATCGCCTGTTATTGGCCGCCGCTGACGCTCTGGTTCCCGTCACTGATTTATAAATAATGGATCCCTATTCCTTTCTATACCCCTGGAAGAAAAAACCAAAAAATATTAAGTGATTTTAGTCACAAAAGAATTGACAAATTGGCCTAAAACCCGATAAGGTAAGGACGAAAATAACGTTCGTCGCTCAGAGTTCGGCGTTCGGCGAAAACCTTTTTTGATACGTCGTGGTACCTAATTATTGGCATGAACGCTTAGTTCGAAAAGAGGGAATCTAGGGTCAGTTGAAGAGAGAGCTGCAAGTTGCAAGTTTCATGTTGCAGGTGCTAAAAAGTGAATCCTGTATCTTGCCTATAACCTAATTTTTCCGCAGGAGTAGAATGATGATGGAAGAGGTCTTTATCGTCAGCGCAGTCAGGACGCCTTTAGGGTCTTTTAATGGGAGTTTGAGCCCTTTTTTGGCCACCGAATTGGGGGCAATGGTCATCACCGAGACCATCCGCCGGGCCGGATTGACTAATGAGCAGGTGGATGAGGTCATTATGGGCAATGTCCTTCCGGCTGGTCTGGGGCAAAATCCGGGCCGTCAGGCCATGCTCAAGGCCGGGCTTCCTTATGAGGTGGGGGCCATTACAGTCAATAAGGTCTGTGGTTCAGGCTTAAAATCCGTTATGTTAGCCGCCCAGGCCATTGCCCTGAAGGATGCCGAAGTGGTGGTGGCCGGCGGACTGGAGAATATGAGCCGGGCCCCTTTTTATCTGGAAAAGGCCCGGACCGGCTATCGGATGGGCAACGGGGTTTTGATCGACTCCCTGGATCATGACGGCTTGAGGGATATTAATAATGATTTTCTGATGGGGGTCAGCGCCGAGTACTGTGCCGAGAAATATGGGGTAACCAGGGAAGATCAGGACCTATTTGCCTTTAATTCCTATCAGAAGGGCCTTAAGGCCAGGGCCGATGGGAAATTTAAAGAAGAAATAATGCCTATCTCCATCCCCCGTAAAGGGAAAGAACCGTTGATTTTTGACCAGGATGAAATACTTCGGGAAACCAGTCTGGAGGCCCTCTCCGCTTTAAAACCGGCCTTTAAAAAGGACGGGACAGTGACGGCCGGGAACGCCTCCAAGATCAGTGACGGGGCTGCGGCCCTGGTCCTCATGTCAGGAAGCAAGGTCCGGGAACTGGGAGTTATCCCTATGGCTCGTGTCAGTGCCCAGGGGGCTTCGGGGTTGGACCCCAAATATGTCCTGGTGGCCCCTTTACTTTCCATCCCCAAGGTCCTTAAAAAAGCCGGGCTGTCTTATGGCGACATTGACCTTCAGGAGGTCAATGAGGCCTTTTCCTCTTCGACCATTGCGGTCATCAGGGAACTGGGGCTGGATCCCGAGAAGGTCAATGTCCATGGCGGGTCTGTGGCCCTGGGACATCCCATCGGGGCCAGCGGAGCCAGGGTTCTGGTGACCCTCCTTTATGCCATGAAGGACCGCGGGGCCAAACGGGGCATGGCCTCTTTGTGTCTGGGCGGAGGAGAAGCGGTTAGTTTGATTGTGGAAAAAATCTAAAAAAAGTTCGGAGTTCGGAGTAATTAGTTCGGAGCAAAGGCTTGATAGGACAAAAGAGAAGGTTTCTCACAACTACCAGCTCCGAACTCTTAACTCAATACTGAATTCAGGGGAGGTTTTATGAAAGAGGTTGTTATTGTCAGTGCAGCGCGTACGCCGGTGGGAAGATTCGGCGGTACCTTAAAAGAGATACCGGCCGTTAAATTAGGAGTTGTTGCCGTTCAGGAGGCCCTGAAAAGGGCACAAGTTTCTCCGGGCCAGGTAGACGAGGTTATTTTGGGTAACGTCCTCCAGGCCGGCCTGGGTCAGAATCCGGCCCGCCAGGTGGTGATCCATGCCGGTATTCCCCAGGAAGTTCCGGCCACCACCATCAACAAGGTCTGCGCCTCGGGGCTAAAATCGGTCATGATGGCCGCCCAGGCCATCAAAGCAGGCGATGCCGATATCGTTGTGGCCGGAGGGATGGAAAGTATGAGCATGGCCCCTTATGCCTTAAGACAGGCCCGCTGGGGGGCCAGGATGGGCAATGGGGAATTGGTGGATCTGATGATCTATGACGGGTTGACCGATGTCTTTGGTCAGGTCCATATGGGCCTGACGGCCGAAAAGGTGGCGGAACAATTCAGCATTACCCGGGAAGACCAGGACCGCTTATCTTTGCGGAGTCAGCAAAATGCCCAGAAGGCCTTAGCAGAAGGCCGGTTCAAGGAAGAGATCATCCCGGTGCCTATTCCCCAGAGAAAAGGGGATCCGATTTTATTTAATACCGACGAACATCCCAGGGCCACGACCCTGGAAGACCTGGCCAAACTCAAACCGGCCTTTAAAAAAGACGGCACCGTGACGGCCGGCAACGCCTCGGGTATTAATGACGGGGGCGCTGCCTTTGTCGTCATGTCCTTAGACAAGGCCAAAGAGATGGGCCTTCAGCCCCTGGCCTTTGTCCGTTCCTATGCCACGGCTGGGGTGGACCCCTGGATCATGGGCACCGGGCCAATTCCGGCCTCTAAAAAGGCCTTGGAGAAAGCCGGTCTCTCGGCAAAAGATTTGGATCTCATCGAGGCCAATGAAGCCTTTGCCGCCCAGGCCGTGGCCGTTAACCGGGCCATGGGCTGGGACCCGGAAAAGGTCAATGTCAACGGCGGGGCCGTTGCCATCGGTCATCCCATCGGGGCCAGCGGAGCCAGGATCCTGGTAACCTTGCTTTATGAGATGATCAAAAGACAGTCTGCCCTGGGGCTGGCCACCCTGTGTGTCGGTGGGGGCATGGGAGCGGCTTTGATTTTGGAAAGAAAGTAAGACAGCTTTCAGCGGTCAGGGGTCAGCACTCAGCTAAAACACGACAAAAGTTCGGAGTTCAGAGTTCGGAGAACCTCTTTTTCATATCTCATGAGGTTTCACGGAGGCATGAGGGGTTAGTAAGTTGTTTTTTTTTGGCTGACCGCTGACCGCTATCAGCTATAAGATAATCGAAAGGAGAGATCATGACATTTAATAACATTTTGTTGGATATCCAGGAGGGGATTGCTACCATCTCCATTAATCGTCCCAAGGCCTTGAATGCCTTGAATCCCGAAGTGGTGGAAGAGTTAGGCGAAGCCTTCAGGCAGATTGCCAAAAATAAAGAAGTTCGGGCCGTTATCCTGACCGGGACCGGGGACAAGGCCTTTGTGGCCGGGGCGGATATCGCGACTATGGCCAAAATGAACCCTATGGAGGCCAAACGCTTCTCCGCTTCAGGGCATGAGGTCCTTTTTGCCATGGAGGCTTTGGAGATACCGATTATCGCCGCGGTCAACGGTTTCGCCCTGGGTGGGGGGACGGAGATTGCCATGGCCTGTGACTTTATCTATGCCTCGGAAAAGGCTAAATTCGGGCAACCGGAAATTAATCTCGGGATCATCCCCGGATTCGGCGGAACCCAGCGTCTGGCCCGCCTGGTGGGAAAAGGCCTGGCCAAGGAAATGTGTCTGACCGGAGAGATGATCACAGCCCAGCAGGCCAAAGAGATCGGCATGGTCAATAAGGTCTTTCCGCCTGAAGAATTAATGGGCCAGGCACAGAAGACTGCCAAGCTGATGGCCTCCAAAAGCCGGGCGGCCCTTCGGGCCGTTAAACAGGCCATGAACCGGGGCTTTGATGTGGATCTGCGCAACGGCTGCGCCATGGAAGTGGACGCCTTTGCCATCGCCTTTACCAGTTCCGATGCGAAGGAAGGATTGACCGCCTTCCTGGAAAAACGCCAGCCGGAATTTAAGGGGGAAATATAATAAGAAAATAAAGTTGCAGGTTACGAGTTACGAGTTGCGCGTTCAAAACTAACAACATTTTCATACTTCGTCGATATCCTCATCAGGCGGGCGTGATATTTCGTTGCCAGTTTCGGATTGAAGGCTCCGGAAAATGATTTTATAACCCGCAACCCGCAACGCGGAACACGTAACTCGCATTAAGGAGAAAAGATGGATTTTAATTTAACCGAAGAACAACAGATGGTCCGGGAGATGGCCCGGAGGTTTGCCGAGGCCGAGATCAAACCGGTGGCCGCTCGTCTGGATGCCACCCATGAACATCCGGCCGAGATTTGTAAGAAACTGGCGGAGCTTAAATTTTTGGGAATTGCCGTTCCCGAGGAATACGGTGGCGGCGGTATGGATTATATCAGCTATGTGGTGGCCCTGATCGAGATTTCCAAGGCCTGCGCCTCTACCGGCGTAATCATGTCGGTCAACAATTCCCTATATTGCTTTCCGGTCATGGCCTTCGGGACCCACGAACAAAAATTGAAGTACCTTACGCCGGTGGCCAGCGGGGAAAAATTGGGCTGTTTCGGCTTGACCGAAGCCGGCGCCGGATCGGACCCGGCCCGCATGCGGACTACCGCAGTTTTGGACGGTGATGAGTGGGTCATCAACGGCGAAAAGAAATTTATTACCAATGGGAATGTGGCCGGGTTTTGTGTCCTGGCCGCGGTCACTGATAAGGAGAAAGGCTATAAGGGGATCAGCACCTTCGTGGTAGACCTGGAAAACACCCCGGGCTATTCTTTGGGCCGGGTAGAAGAAAAATTGGGGATCAATGCCTCGGGTACAGCCGAGATGATTTTTGATAATGCCCGGCTTCCCAAGGATGCCTTGTTGGGTAGTCCCGGAGAGGGATTTAAACAGATGCTGACCACCCTGGATGGAGGCCGGATCGGCATCGCCTCCCAGGCTATCGGGATCGGCCGGGCAGTTCTGGAAGAGGCTGTCGACTATGCCAAAACCCGGGAACAATTCGGCCAACCGATTTCCGCTTTCCAGGCCATTCAGTGGAAACTGGCCGATATGGCTACCCAGTTGGATGCCGCCGAACTGTTGACCCTACGGGCCGCCTGGATGGAAGATAATCATCTTCATTATGAGAAGGCGGCGGCCATGGCCAAGCTGTACGCCTCCGATGCTGCTATGCAGGCGGCCGTTGAGGGGGTCCAGGTCCTGGGTGGTTATGGCTATTGCCGGGAATACCCCATGGAACGCCATATGCGGGACGCCAAGATCACCCAGATCTATGAAGGCACCAATGAGATCATGAGGATTGTTATTGCTAATAATGTCCTTAAAGGCAAATAGGCATAAGGCTTAAGGCACAAGGTCCAAGGCTCAAAACAATAAATAAACAAAGAATCGTGCGCCCTGCGCCCTGCGCCTTACGCCTTGCGCCGAAATCAAGGAAATCCAATGGACTTTGCCCTGACCGAAGAACAAAAGATGATCCAGGCCATGTGCCGGGATTTTTCACGGACCGAATTGGCCCCCCAGGCCGCCCGGTTGGATGAAACCAGGGACCGGACCATACTCAAGGCCAATCTGAAAAAGATGGCCGATCTGGGGTTGATGGGCATGAATATCCCCGAGATCTATGGCGGTGCCCAGGTTGGGGTAATGGCTTACAGCCTGGCTATGACCGAGATCGGGGCCGGCTGCGCCGCCACGGCCGCCACCATGTCGGTGACCAACATGGTGGCCGAGGTGCTGCTGGAGTTCGGTACTGAAGAAATAAAGAATACGCATATCCCGCGCCTCTGTTCCGGAGAATACACGGCCGGGGCCTTCGGGTTGACCGAACCGGGGGCCGGTTCGGATCCGGCCGGCATGAAAACAACTGCCGTATTAGACGGCAACGATTGGGTCCTCAACGGGCAGAAGATCTTTATTACCAGCGCCGAATATGCCGGGGTGGTGGTGGTCTGGGCCGTGACCAATAAGATGGCTCCCAAGGGAAAGGGGATCAGCGCCTTTGTTGTTGAGCAGGGTACCCCCGGTTATATCGTTGGGGCCGATGAAAAAAAGATGGGACAGAAAGGCTCCAGCACCAACCAGCTTATTTTTGACAACTGCCGTATCCCCAAAGAAAATCTTCTGGGTTCGTTAGACGACGGTTTTCGGATCGCTCTCATGGAATTGGCCGGCGGCAGGATCGGTATCGGTTCCCTGTCCATCGGCATCGGCCGGGCGGCCATGGATTTTGCCGTGGATTATACTAAAACCCGGGAACAATTTGGCCAGCCTATTTCCCACTTTCAAGCCATCCAGTGCATGATGGCAGATGCCTATACCGAATTGGAGGCCGCCCAACTGCTTATCCTGCGTGCCGCTTTTCTGAAAGAATCCGGTAAACCATTCACCCGTGAGGCCTCTATGGGAAAGGTTCTGGCTACGGAGGCGGCCAACCGGGCCTGTTACAAAGCCGTCCAGATGCTGGGCGGCTACGGCTATACGGGTGATTATCCGGTGGAACGGTTGGCCCGGGACGTGCGGGTAACCACCTTGTATGAGGGGACTTCCGAGATCCAGCGTCTGGTGATTGCCAAGTCCTTGCTGGGCGGGTGAAAGTCCAAGGTCTAAGGTCTAAGGTCCAAGGTTCAGGGTTATAGATTCCTGAAAACCATACACCGTAAACCTTACACCTTATACCGGTTTATCCCCTAACCCTATTTTGGAAAACATGTATTGGGATGGAAAAAGTGAATAACCTATCAAGAGGCATGGTTCAGGTCTATACCGGAAACGGAAAGGGAAAGACCACGGCGGCCTTAGGGCTGGCCTTGCGGGCCGTAGGACATGGCCGCAAGGTGATCATTATACAATTTCTTAAAGGGCATGAGATATCGGGGGAACGGGTTTCTGCAAAACTATTGGCTCCTCTGTTGACCATCATTCCCATGGGACGTCATGGCTTTATCAATACCGTTAACCCGGACCCCGAGGATAAACAATTGGCCCGGAAAGCCCTGGAATACGCCAAAGAGCTAATCAGAAAAAATGCCTGCGACATCCTTATCCTGGATGAGGTGAATGTGGCCGTGGCCTATAATCTGATCCCTGTTCAGGACCTTATAGAAGTCATAGACTCTAAGCCGGAAGCCATGGAACTCATCTTGACCGGGCGGAATGCCCTTCCGAAAATATTGGAAAAAGCCGACCTGGTCACCGAAATGAAAAACCTCAAGCATTATTATGATAAAGGAATACCTGATCGTATCAGCAGTGAGAGATGAAAGGTTTCGGTTTTAGCAGCCCTCGCGTTTTACCATCGTTAATAACCATAGCCAATGGGGACAGTAAATGATTCTGGATTGGCGCAGTGAACTTACCCGTGAAGGTTCCCGGATCACCCTCTCCGGGCTTCACATCGCTATGCATTGTCACCACTACAACATCAATCTTCAAAAAATGTTGGAAGACCATTTGGGAGAAAAAGGGATAGAATTGATGGTCCAGGCGGCAGAGAATGCCTGTTTCACCGGTTTTCAATCCCTGCTCGGCCAGCTCGACCGGCTCCGGACCGTTAAATCCAAATTGGAACTTTTTTCCACCCTCTATCAAAATTGCGGCCTGGGCATCATCCACTTTGAAAAGGTAAGTCCTAAAGGGGGGCGTATTATCAGTCTCTCCAGCCATCATGTGACCGGCTGGCTGGCCAAACATGGGCGCCGGGAGGCGCCGGGATGTCATTTTGTCCGGGGCTGGATCGCCGGGGTATTGGAAGTGATTTATGAACGGCCCCTGGGATATTATCGGGTGGAAGAGCAGAGTTGTAAGATGGTCGGGGACCCGCAATGCCATTTCAAGATCAGCGAGGGCGCACATGCCTATCGACGGGATTAAAATTGTTCAGGCCGTTATGGAAGGGAGTCGCATAAGGGATGCCAAGGGGATCATTCCCACCTTCGGCGTCTATCTTTCCCTCTTTTTTGTCGATTATTATAACCAGCTTTCCTTTCAGTTCGAAAAGGCCTGGGGAAAGGACCCGAAAAAAGAAGCGGCCACCCTTTTGGTCGAGGCCGCCCAGGAATGCGGTTATGCCACCTTTCAAGGGATTCGAAATTCCTGGGAATGGGAAGAAGTCGTCCAACCCATGATAGAAAAAAAGGAAGATCAAATCTATGGGTTTACGGCCATGGCCGAGGCCTTCGGTTGGGGTGATCTCAAAGTGATGGAGATTCTGGCCGATGAAAAATTGGTGATAAGGGTCAGCGACTCTTATGAAGCTACGGGATATCTCAAGCGCTATGGACTGACCGATTCCGGAAAATGCTATATGCTCCAGGGGGTGGCCGCAGCCTTTATGGACCTGCTCTACGGAGAAGAGTACCCGGAAGGCTGTTTTGCATTTAAAACGGACGAAGTTTCCTGCCGGGCCAAAGGAGATCCTTTCTGTGAGTTTGTTGCCCAAAAGAGGGTTTAGGGAGCCTTCCGAAAAAGAGGCCAGACCGCCGGCGAATTGTTGGGAATTTCTCAACTGTGCCAAAGTCCTCTGTCCGGCCTATGGGAAAAGGGGTTCCTCCTGCTGGCTCATTCCAAAGACCCATTGCGGCGTTTACGTCGGGGATGACTTTTTTCAAAAGTTGGCGGCCTGTCTGGACTGCCCTTTTTTCAAGATGAAAGGAGAACAGGAGAAAGGCGGATGGAGCTTGTTTATGACCGAACAGTTGAGACGATACAATGCCAAGGTCATGGAACAAATCTACCAGAAGGAAGAGAGTTTTCTGGAAATCCTGAACCGCATTCCCGACGGCCTCTTTACTACCGATCAAGAATTCCGGATTACCTATTTTAATTCGGCCGCAGAAAAAATCACCGGTTTTACCGCCTACGATGCTGTGGGCATGTACTGCAAGGATGTATTTAAAAACCGGATTTGTGAAAACGATTGTGCCCTAAAACAGGCGATCAAAAATAAAACGAATATCTACAACCGGGAATATTCCATCACCAATATCGAAGGCCGAAAGATACCGATCATCTGTTCCACCACGGTATTTCGGGACCATGAGGGAAGGATCACCGGGGGGATCGAAATCTTTAAGGACATCACTGAACTGAAAAATTTGCAGGAGGAAATCGTCCGGAGGGAAAAAAAGTACCGACGCATATTCGAAGGCAGTCATGATATGATCTATATCACCAATTTGGAGGGAACCATCCTGGATGTCAATCAGGCCGGGGTGGAGATGCTCGGCTATTCGAATAAACAGGAGATGCTTTCCGTAGGAACCGTCAAGCGTCTTTACAAAAAGGCCGAAGATCGTAACCGATTTTTGAAAGCGATGAGCCAAGAAGGTTCAGTGAGGGACTTTGAGATAGATTTTAAAAAACGGGAAGGCACCCCGGTTCATGTCCTGATTTCCAGCCGTCAATACCAGAACCCCGAATCAGGCGAAATCGAATTTGAAGGGATCATCAAAGACATCACCCAGCGTAAACTGGCCGAAGAGGCCATGAAACAAAGAAATGTGGAACTCTCCGTCCTGAATGCTACGGCCATGGCCCTCAATCGTTCCCTGAATTTGAACCTGGTGTTCAAGGAGTCGCTGAAAAATCTCATTAAAGTGATAGGCCTGAGCCGAGGAGGGATTTTCCTGCTCGATCCCGAGAAAAAAAGGGTCGAACTTCAAGTCCGTCACGGGCTCCCTCCTCTGGAAATAACGGATCCGGAGGGGATCCTTTTTAAGGATACCCTTTTAAAGAAATATCTCCTGGAGAAAAACGGGTCTTTTTTTCCCAAACCTATTTTCCCGCCCTTTCAAATTACCTATGAGTTAAAAAAGGGGGGAGATCTCCCGTGGTTGTCCTGTTTTTTAATCACTTCCAAAGGGAAGGGATTGGGCTTCTTTGGGTTGGATATCCCTCCGAAACGCATTTTGAGTCCCCACGAAACCCATCTGATCGGTTCATTAGCCAATTTTTTAGGAGGAGGCATCGAGAATGCCAAGTTGATTAAGACGATTCGCCGGCACCGGCAGGAACTCAGGCGCCTGACCGAAAAACTCTTTCAGACCCAGGAAGAGGAACGACGTCGTATTGCCCGGGAACTTCACGATGAAGCCGGTCAGGCCTTAACGGCGGTTAAATTAGGCTTAGACCGGCTGGAAGAGGCCCTTCCGGCGGAAGACCAACCTCTCAAGGGACAGGTGGAAGAGATTCGCCAGATGCTCCTGCGCACTTCTTCCGAAATCAGGAGACTCTCCTACCGTCTTCATCCGACCTTATTGAGCGATTTAGGACTGGAGCCGGCACTGGAATTATATCTGAAGGGGGTGTCCAGCCGTTCCAACTTGAAAATAGACTTTCGGATGGTCGGTTTTGATCATCGATTGGATCCGAACATGGAAACCGTCTTGTATCGCTTCAGCCAGGAAACCTTGAACAATGCCATAAAGCACTCGCGGGCCGAGCATTTTCGACTCTCCATTATAAAAAGCTATCCCAAAATCATCTTTTTGGCCGAAGACGACGGAATCGGCTTTGACGGGCGAATAGGGGGCAATGAAAAAAGGAGCCTGGGGCTGTTGGGAATCAGGGAGCGGACCTCCCTTTTAGAAGGGACCTTCCAAGTGAAAAGTCACCAAGGGGAAGGGACCAAAATCCGGATAGAAATTCCATTGAAGGAACGCCAGGAGTATGGAACCACCCATTAAAATATTGATCGCCGACGATCATACCATCGTTCGTCAGGGGTTGGCCAGGCTGTTGGAAGATCATGCCGGGTTTAAAGTCATTGGTGAGGCGGTCAACGGCAATATGGCCATCGAAAAGTCCTTAGCCTTAAAACCGGACGTGGTGATCATGGATATTGCCATGCCTTTGCTAAACGGCATCGAGGCGGCCCGGCGGATCCGCAAACATCTCCCCCAAAGCAAAATCATCATATTATCCATGTATGCCCACGAACATTATATCCATGAGCTGTTGGAAGCAGGGATATCCGGGTATCTATTAAAAGATTCAAGCGGCCGGGATATCATCGATGCCATTCAGGCGGCCATGAAAGGGGAGACCTTTCTCAGCCCACCGATCTCCAAGGTCCTGGTGGACCGATATTTGTCCCTGCGCAAGAGTTCTCCGAGGGAGGAGCGGTTCAACCAGCTTTCCAACCGGGAGCGGGAAATTTTTCAGCTCATTGCCGAAGGGCATTCCACCAAAAAGATTTCTCAAATGCTTTGTATCAGCATCAGCACGGTCAAAACCCATCGTCAGAAGGTTATGGAAAAACTCGAAGTCGATTCACCCGCCCAGTTGGTTCACTACGCCATTTCTTTGGGGTTAGTGGAGCCGGAATTGTAGGCCTCCTCTTCCATGGATGATTTTAAAAATCATCCCCTTTTTATTAAAAATCATCCTTTAGACGATACCAAGGGGGAAATCCGCATGATAAACCAGATTGTACATCTCGTACAATTCTCATCTGATGACATTTTGGAAAAAAACTCTCCTCCCCCGAGGGGATCAACCCATCTGAAATAGTGACGAACGTTGGAAAAGCTATCTAACGCCCCTAAGCGACTCTGTGTCAGAAAATAACTCGAACCTTTTGAAACGGTTCCAAAACCGTCTGGCGAAAGCCGGAATCCGAAAATAATGAGAAACCCTGGATTCCAGGTGGCGTTTCACTTGCCCTGACGATGGTGGAGCGGAATAAAAGCGTTGTAAGGGTCTCACTTGTCAACAAACTGGAATCGAATCTCGCAGTGTGAAAGGAGGTGGAAGGGTAAAAAATAGATAAGAAAGGGTGTTGTTTTGGATCAGGACCAAGTGCAAACAATTTTGTGGGAGGAGGAAAAAAATGTCTAAACAGAATTTGATTGATGCTTATCGGGGGAAAAGACCTGCCTCGGTACCCTGGGTGCCTTATTCAGGTGTTCATAGCGCTTTTCTGATCAACGAACCAGCGGACAAATTTTTGAAGGACCCCCAGCTCCTGGCTAAAGGAGTCGTTGCCGCCGCCAAGAGATACCATGCCGATGGCGTTCCCTTGCTCTTTGATCTTTCGGTGGAGGCCAATGCCGTAGGCTGCGATCTGAAATGGTGGCCCGACAACGTCCCCTCGGTTACCAACCATCCCTTATCCGACAAAAGTCTGGCCGACTCGGGGTTGAAGTTTCCCACCAAGGATTCGGGACGCTGGCCGACCATCTTCGAAGGCGCCAAGCTGGCCAAACCCCTATTGGATGAAGCGGACTGCGTCATGATGGGGCTTCTTTGTGGTCCTTTGACCTTGGCCTCCCACCTGGCCGGGGTGCGGATTTTTACCGATGTCTACAAAAATAAAGCCAAGGCCCATGAAGTCATCAAATTTGCCGGAGAAGTCGGGGCCCTTTCAGCTAAATTTTATGCGGAAATGGGCTGTGATATTATCGCCATCGTTGACCCGGTGGCTTCCCAGATTAAGCCGGAGACCTTCAGGGAATTTGTCACCCCCAATTGCCAACCGGCCATTAAGGCCATTCATGATGCCGGAAAAACCTCTTCGTTTTTTATTTGCGGTGATTGCACCCGGGTCATGGAAGAGGTTTGCAAGATCGGAACCCACGGTTTCGCTATTGATGAACAACTTAATCTGCTTTGGGTTCGGGATATGGCCCTCAAATACGGAGTGGGCTTTGGAGGCAATCTTAAACTGACCTTGGCCCTGAGTCTGGGATTGCTGTCTCCGCGGGAAGACGCCATCGTCAGCCTGGCTTCCGGAGGGGCCACCGGATTTACCTTCGCCCCTGGCTGAGACATGCCCTACGATGTTCCGGTGGAACATATGGATCAAGCGTATGAAGCCAAGGCCTGGTTTGAACAATATTACGCCAAATATCCTGAAAAATGGTAAGACGGGATAAACCCAAAGGAGGGAAGCCATGGCAGATAAAATAACGATTAGCGTTCTTACGCTGGACAGCGTCCAATGTGCGGCCTGCGGGTATATGATGGAATCGATTGCCGCCTTACCCAAAGACGTCCAGGACATGATCGAATATAAAGAATGGTCGATCAAGAATAAAGAGGGTATAGGCAAATTTATTGAAATGAAAGGCAGGGTTTTGCCGACCATCTGCATTGAGAATGACCTCGTTTTTGAAAGCATCATCCCTCAATATGAAGAATTGATCGATGAGATGGCTAAACGGGCCCCGAATCCTCAAATGGCCGAGCGGATCAAGTCCTTGAGGGGAGTGGGGTTTGAGTTCGACAAGATTCAGGAAAATTTAAAGAAAGCCGGGTCAGGTACAAAGACCCGTGTTGACTCCTGAGAAAATTTTATTCCTGGGAAGAGGCGGGAACGGGGTTTTCCCGTTTCAGTCTTCTTCCCAGGTGGCAAAGGTCTTTGGCCGATGGGGAAAGACCTTTTCTTTCCGGGTTAAGGCTAATTAAATAGTAATAATATAGTAATTTGCATTAGTTATCATCGAGATATAAGGGAGGGGATTTTATGTTTGAGATAAAAACAGAGCAAAAAGTTGGAGAGATCGGAGGCATAAAGATCGGAGGGCAATCGGGTGATTATCCGACCATCTGTTGTTTCTCTATTTTTCAGGAGAGCGACAAACTCTTTGATAAGGGTGCCCGTCGAAAAGGATTTAATGAAAAGCGGGCCGAAGAAATACTGAAAAATGTTGATAAATTTACCGATGAAATGGGCGTCCCGGCCATGGCCGATATCGTCGCCAGTCCAGGGGAGAAGTTCGACAAATACATTGACTTTGTTACTTCCGTCAGCAAGATGCCTTTTTGTATCGATGCCATTATGATGAAATCGAAGATCGAAGGGGCGGCCTATTGCGCGGAAAAGGGATTATTGGATCGTATGTTTTATAACAGCCTGACCGTCTGGGAAGAAAATATTGAAACCGAGATTAGGGAGATTTCCGATATCGGGGTAAAAAATGTCCTCTTAGTCGCCTTTGATATGGCCGACCAGATGGCCACCGGACGGATCACCGGGACCCAGAAACTCCTGAATGCCATTGAAAAAGTGGGAGCCAAATTTGAGACCATCATCGTTGACACCTCCGTTTTAAATGCCCCGGCCACGGCTATTTGCGGACTGGCCAATCGCTTGATCAAGGAGAAATGGGGATTTGCCACGGCCAGCGCTCCCAGCAATGGATCTTATATGATGTTTAAACAATACAAGGAAAAATGGGATTTTAAAAGCTGGGCCGGGATGGATGCCGGATTGGAAGCCCTGGCGGCTTTTTATTTTAATGATCTGATTTTTACCGGTCCCATGGCCGGTTCAGGAAGGGTGATGCCGGCCGTAGCCGTAGGGGATGCCTTTTTAGCTACAGCGGTTTTTGATGAAACCAAACGATTACCGAAAGACCCGAACCATCCCCTGTTCAAGTTGTGGCCTGATTTTGCCAATCAGCTCCAGGTCAGTTGGGACAAGGCCGGTGAATTGAAAAAAGTAGAACGATAAGAAATCGATTGTTTACGGCCGCCACTGATGGGAGCGCACATAATGACAGACATCGTTTTTAGTTCTTGGGGAGGGCGACTGGTTGATAATCGCGGGCAAGACCCCGGTACCTACGAATCCCCGGACCTTTTCAACTTACCGGAAACCTTTAAGGCCCAGGAAAAGATCAAGGCCTTGATCGGCTGGGACGGGATCATTCTCCGTTCCGGCGCTCTGGATATCGTGGATCTCTGCCGGGTCTATTTGGAAGCCCTTCATGAAAGCTCAAAGACCTGCGGAAAATGTAATTACTGCACCACGGGTTATAAAGAACTGTTGGAGGTCATCGCCGATATCCAAAGCGGCGAGGCCACTGAGGAGGACCTGGAATTTTTAAAATCGGCGGCCGAAGCGGTCATGGACAGCTCCAAATGCAGCATCGGCAAGGCCGGTCCAACCCCCCTTTTCCATGCCCTGAAGTATTTTCCCGAGGCCTTCCATCCTTCGACTCGAGGGGAGGGAGGCGAGAAAGTAACCTGTTATTCTAAGTTGACCGCCCCTTGCATGGACGCCTGTCCGATCCACTTGGACATACCCAAGTATGTCGAATTGATCAAGGATGCCAAGTTCCCCGAATCCCTGGGGGTGATTCGCGAGAAACTGCCCCTGCCGGGCGTGGTGGGCCGTGTTTGTTATCACCCTTGTGAGCAGCATTGCCGACGGGCCAATGCCGATGAGCCTATTGCCATCCGGCTGTTGAAACGGTTCGTGGCCGACCAGGAATGGTTAAAAGGGAAAGGGCCTGAATTTCAGGTCACCCTTTCGGAAAAGGGGGGGAAAGCGGCTATTGTCGGCGCAGGTCCGGCCGGTCTGGCCTGCGCCTATCATTTGGCCCTGAAAGGACATGAGGTTACGATTTTTGAAAAACAACCCCTGGCCGGCGGGATGATGGCCATAGGCATCCCGGAATATCGCCTCCCCGGTACCGTTGTTCAGTCCGAGATCGAGGCGATTCAAAACCTGGGCGTTACGATCAAAACCGGTTTGGAAATAGGGAAGGACCTGACCACCGAGCAACTCCGAAAGGAAGGCTACCAGGCGGTTTTTATCTCCATCGGGGCCCATGAATGTAAAAAACTGGGACTTCCCGGGGAAGACCTGGAAGGGGTTTATCCCGGAGTCGATTTTCTCCGGGAGGTGCGATTAGGGGAAAAAATAATGCCGGGAAAACGTGTCGCCGTGATCGGCGGCGGGAATGTGGCCATCGATGCGGTTCGAACAGCCCGGAGATTGGGAGTCGAAGAAGCATTTATTATCTACCGGCGGAGCCGGGAAGAAATGCCGGCCCTTGAGGAAGAAATAAAAGACTGTGAAGCCGAAGGCATCCGGTTTCACCTGTTGACCAACCCCAAGCGTATTATTGGAGAAAATGGAAAGGTCAAGGCCATCGAATGTCTCAAGATGACTTTGGGCCAGGCGGATGCCAGCGGCCGTCCCCGTCCCATACCGGTCGAAGGCTCGGAGTTCCTTTTAGAAGTGGACGGGGTCATCCCGGCCCTGGGTCAGGAATCGGACTGGGCCTGTTTGGGGCCTGACTGTGCCTGCACCCTCACCGAATGGGGGACGATGAAGTTCGATCCCTTTACCCTGCAAACAGAAGATCCCTTCCTCTTTGCCGGCGGGGATGCCGCCCTGGGCCCCCGGTCCTTGATCGAGGCCGGCGCCATGGGTAAAAAAGCAGCTTTGGCCATGGATCGGCTCATAAACGGTTTGCCGCTTACAGAGGGGAACGACGACTATTTCGATCTCCTTTTTAAAACCATCAAAATTTATAACCCGGAAGAAGTGGTCAAGGTTTCCGAGGTTCGTAATCGAAAAGATGGTGCAAAGTTGAACCCTGAAACCCGGAAGGCTTCTTTTGAAGAAGTGGAACAGGGTTTTTCTCCGGCCGAGGCGGTGGCCGAGGCGGAGCGCTGTTTGCGCTGTTACCGGGTGGTAACCATAGCGGTTTGAATTCGGATTGCGGATTGCGGATTTCGGAATTAACGAAGGTTTCGGTTTTTCCTTGAACCTGGACCTTGAACTTTTTTTCATGTGCGAAATTACCATCAAATGAACAACCCTTAAACATATCAGAGAGGAAGAAGAAAGGAGTATGTGCCATGGCTAATCTTACGCCTATAGAAAGAGTAAAACGTTTTTTTAACCGCGAACCGGTGGATGTGATGCCCTTTTTTTCCGGGATGGGTATGGTGCTCCGTCCGGCCATCAAGAAATTGGGTTATAAATTTCCCACCGTCCACCGTAATGCCGAAAGACTGGCCTGGTCGGGCATCGAATCGGCCCGCATGTTCAAGCTGGATTCGGTGGTCATCCCCTATGATATGTGTTGGGAATCCCAGGCCCTGGGAAATGAAATCAGCCTTTACGAAGATTCCGAGGATACCCTCTACCCGACGATTCCCACTAAAAAATGGACTACCCTGGAGGAAGTGAGGATTACCCGGGATGACATTGAGCATCTCATCGACCGGTATCCGATGAATATTATTCCCGAGGCCATCAAGATCGTCAAAAAAGAAGCCCCCGAGCTGGCCCTCGGTGCCTGGCAATTAGGGCCTTTCACCCAGTGCGGTCAAACCATTGAGCTGGACAAGGTCCTGAAAGGGGTTTTTAAGGAGAAGGCCCGGGTGGAGGACATCCTGGATCAATTCACCGAAATGATCATCAATAACGGGAAGGCCCTCCTGGCGGCCGGGGCGGATTATATTACCCTCAGAGAACCCGGCGTAGCCGCGGATTTACTGAGTCCCAGGACCTTCAAGGAATTGATTGCGCCCCGACTGACCCGCATCTTAGCGGCCTGGCGGTCTCCCAAGGTCCTGCACATCTGTGGGTCCACCGATCCCCTGATCGAGATGATGTGGAAGGCGGTCACCGACTCAGGCGGCCAGGCGGTCAGCGTCGATATCAAGAATAATCTTT
>JACRBX010000158.1 GCA_016219225.1 Deltaproteobacteria bacterium | reverse complement strand
GGCCAGATTGGCATCCGGGTCGGCGTCGATAGCCAGAACTTTATGCCCCCGGTCACTGAAGGCTTTAATAATAAAGGCCGCCAGGGTGGTCTTGCCTACCCCGCCTTTTCCGCTGATGGCGATTTTCATGGGTTCTCCTTTTAGTCGCTTATAAAGCTTACTCTAAAAATTTTCTTTGGTTTGGTTTTCGTGCCGATCAAACTTGAGATGCCGTTTCTGGTTCTTTTGTTCGTACATCCGTTTGTCCGCCTCGGCGATCAGTTTTTCAACGTTTGTCGGGTGTTCAGGATCATAACGGACCTCGCCTATGCTCAGGGAAAGTTCGTAAGCTCGCTCTCTGCTGTTGTTATAAAATTCCAGATTACGGTATAAACGGTCGCAAAGATTCTCGGCACTGGATTCGGAGTCCCCCTCCAGGGCCAGGATGACAAATTCATCCCCTCCTATGCGGGCGATGATGTCCGGCTCACGATAAGTCTCTTTGATGACATTGGCTACGGCCATTAAAGCCCGATCCCCTTCCTGGTGTCCATAATGGTCATTAATTTCCTTCATATGATCCAGGTCGGTAAAAATGAGGAATGCCCCCCGGTTCAACCGGTTGGCCATCTTCAATTCCTGTTCGGCCAGAGTCAGGAACCCCCGGCGATTATAAAGACCGGTCAGATCGTCCACCAGACTCAAAGTACGGAGTTGTTCCTCGGTCTGTCTCCGTTCGGTAACATCCCTCATAAAAACCAGGGAAACCGCTTCCCCCTGATAGACGATCCTTCTGGCCGTGACCTCAAGGTATAGCGGCTGACCGTCTTTTCGAATCCCCTTAAACTCATATTTCTCCGGAACCGGTTCGCCCTTTTGTCTTTTTTCATTAATCCCTTGAACCCTTTCCCGGTCATCGGGGTGGATCATCTGGAAAAGGGGCTTTCCCATGATCTCATCGGCCCGCTCGTAGCCGAATATTTCAGCGAAGCTTTGATTGACATAGATATGGATCCCTCCTTTGACCATGGCGATCCCATCTTTGGAATATTCGGTCGTTATCCGGTACCTTTCTTCCGATTCTTTGAGAGTCTCTTCGGCTCGCCGGCGGAGGGTAACATCCCGAAAGCTCCAGACCCGGCCAATAGTGGCCCCGTCAACCCGCTGGGGTTTGGAATAGCGTTCAAAAATCCTGCCGTTATTAAATTCAATGGTATCAAAACTTTCTTCTTCCGGATGGGCGTACAGATCGGTTACCTTTTTCAGAAATCCATCAGGATCTTTGATCTGGGCCAAAACATGAGCCAGGGCCTGGCTGTCATCCCTGGTTTCCAGTATGGAATCGGGTATGGCCCAGAGTTCAACAAATTTTTGATTATAGCGGACAATCCGTCCCTGGCGGTCAACCACCAGGATCCCATCCGCCGTGGATTCCAGGGTCGCCTCCAGCAACGAATTGAGTTCTTTAAGATGGTCTTCAATCTGTTTTCTCTCAGTGGCGTCTCGAACAATCCCCCGAAATCCGACAGGCAGGGACTTTTCATCTTTAATCAAAGAAATGGAATACTCTATCTCCCTCCAGGAGCCATCCGGTCTGGTGACTGTTCGATTACTGGTCTTAACTGGAATACCCGTCCGGAAAACATTGTTAAAAATTTGCAAGGTCATTTGGGAATCATGATTCCCGACCTTTTTGTAGGTATTCCCTATGATCTGTTCCCTGGGGATCCCGATTATGTCGGCATAGGCCTCATTACAAAAGATAAATGTCCCCTTTAAATCGACTTCATAATACCCGTCTTCGAGATTCTCCGGAATAGCCCGGAACTTTTCCTCGGCCTCCCGCAGGGCTGCTTCCGCTTCCCGGCATCGATCTTCCAGGGCCTCCCATTCGACTATCCCCCGGCCAAGTCCCTCTATATCCTTGGGTAAGTCTTCTTTAAATTTTTTATCGGGCATCATGGGAACATATCCTCCCGGCTATGGGAAAGGAGTTCGTTCAGCCGGTGCTCATCATCTTATCCGGTAAGTTACAGCGACAGTTTTCCCGTCATTCCCGAATGTCTTTATCGGGAATCCAGGTTTTTCAAGAAAATGAGAAAACCAAAGTCCCTGGATTCCGGCTTAAAGCCTGCCGGAATGACGGTTAAGTGGACGTATTAGTAAAAAAATACGCTGAAGTATTAATTTAACAGAATCCAATAGATTAGCCAATTATTTTTTAACCGGAAATTTTTCCTTGACAAATTCGCCCTGAAAGTCTACTTACCGGTAAGTAAAAAAGGATATCTATGGCAAGAAAGAAAAAACAAACCGGCTCCGTAACCGACGGGGCGGTCCGTCAACGGCTTTTAGCCGGAGCCACCGAATTATTTGCCCGCAAAGGATACGCTTCCACCACGGTCAGGGAAATCGTCCAGGCCGCCGGGGTGACCAAGCCGGTGCTTTATTATTATTTCCCGAACAAGGAGGGGATTTATCTGGAACTCATGCGGGGGGCCTGGGAACGATTCGACACCCTCCTCGATGGGGCCCGAAAAGAATCGGGCGGGGTCAAAGAAAGGGTGCTTCACCTTTCTGATCAGGTTTTCGGACTGTTTTTGGATCATATTGAGGTGGCCCGGATAGGTTATTCCATCTATTACGGACCTCCTCAAGGCACCCCTTTTTTTGACTTCGACGCCTTTCATTTCAAGTTTCATGAGGCGATCAAGGGCCTGGTCGAAGAGGGCATTCGGAAAAGAGAATTCCGAAATGGAGAGGCGCTGGAAATGACCTGGGCCATTATCGGAGCGGCTCATGTAGCCATAGAAATTGAACTCTGGCATCCCGAATTGGGGATGGGCCGCCGGGGATTGGGCCGGGTCCTCAACTTGATCTTCGATGGGATTTCCAGTCGTGAGAGCAAAATGAAAGGGGATAGAAAATGAAAAGGGGATGGATGGTCGGAGCGGTTCTATTGATCCTGGGGATAGGTTGCTTTGGGTGCTCAAAAGGGAAAGATGAAACCAAGGCCATGGAAAAGACACAAGGGCCGCCGCTCATGGCCGTAGAGACGGTTCAGGTCCAGGCCCAGGACCTCATAGAAGGGATTGAGGTGGTTGGATCCCTGTCGCCCAAGTTCGCCGCCAGCATTAGATCAGAATATACAGGAATCGTTACGGAGGTTTATGTAACAGAGTGGGTAAGGGTTAAAAAAGGGACCCCCTTGGCGAAACTCGATTCCCGTGAAATAGAGGCCATTGTCCAAAAAGCCCAGGCGGCTGTTGAAATGGCCAAAGCCAACCTCCTGCAGGCCGAAGTGGCCGGAAACCGGTCTGAACGCGAGTTTGCCCGGGCCAAAAGCCTTAAGGAGGCCGGGTTGATCACCCAGCAGAATCTCGATGATGCCCAGACTGAAAAGTCAGCCGCCACGGCCCGAATCTCTGCGGCCAGGGCTCAACTGTTGGCCGCTGAAAAGGATCTCAGCCATGCCCAGACCCGTCTGGCCAAAGCAGTGGTCTCTTCTCCGATGAGCGGTGTGGTCTCGGCGCGCAACGTCAATGTGGGGGACCTGGTGGGTGAACCCGGATCGCAGCGGATCATGTTTCAAATCGTCGACAACCACTTGCTGGACCTGACCATTACCGTTCCATCCATAGAAATGGGCCGTCTTCGTCTGGGGCAACCTCTGACCTTTTCCACCGATGCCTTCCCGGGCAAGACCTTCTCCGGCCGGATCAAATTTATCAATCCGGCGGTAAGCGAGGCCGACCGGTCGATCAAGATCATTGCCGAGGTTCCCAACAATCCGGAAATCCTCAAAGGCGGCCTCTATGTCAAAGGGCGGATCATAACCGGCCAGCGTAAGAATGTCTTGCAGATCCCCCGGTCGGCCCTTTTGTCTTTAGATGTTGAAACCCGGAAAGGTGAAGTCTTCACGATCCAGAAAGACCAGGCCCTTCGCAAATCCATACAAACCGGCGGCCTTTCCATGGATTGGGTGGAAGTGGCCGCGGGGCTGGAAAAAGGGGAAGAAGTCATCTCCCGGGGAGGATTCAATGTCAAGAATGGCGACCGGGTGAGAATCACCAAAAGGAACGGAGGGAATTAAGCCATGTTCCTGTCCAATCTTTCCATAAAAAGGCCCATATTTGCCACCATGATGATGCTGGCCCTGGTGGTCCTGGGAATTTTCTCCTACCGCCGTCTGGCCGTGGATTTATATCCGGATGTGGAGATCCCGGTCTTATCGATTGTAACCAAGTTCCCGGGGGCCTCGCCGGATACCGTGGAACGGGAGGTAACCAAGCGGATCGAGGAAGTGGTCAACCGTATTTCCGGGGCCAAACACGTCATCTCCATATCCAGGGAGAGCCTTTCCCAGGTGGTGGTGGAGTTCCAACTGGAGGTCAAGATCAACGAGGCCTCCCAGGAGGCACGGGCCAAGATCAATACTATCCGGGGAGACTTGCCCCAGGATATAGAAGAACCGATCATTCAGAAACTGGACATCGCCTCCATGCCCATCGTTTCCCTGGCCGTTCGCTCGGAAAAGCTCCTTCCCCGGGACTTGACCACCCTGGTGGAAAAGAAGGTCAAACGCCGTTTTGAAAATATCTCCGGGGTGGGCAAGGTCGAACTGGTGGGCAAATCCAAGCGGGAGGTCAACGTTCTGATCGATCCCATCCGTCTCCAGGCCCTGAACATGGGGGTGGACGAAGTCATGGCCGGCCTGCAGTCGGAAAATGTCAACACCCCTCTGGGCCGGCTTAACCGTAACAGTTCCGAATTTACCCTGCGTATTTCCGGGAAACCGGAAGAGGTGGAACAATTTAATTCCATGGTCATCGGCCAACGCAACGGCCGGCCTATTTTATTGAGCGAGGTGGCCGAGATCCGGGACGGTATCGAGGAACAGCGCTCCCTGGCCCTGATCAACGGCATCCCGGCCGTATCCCTGGATATCCTCAAACAGACCGGGGCCAATACCGTGGGAGTGGTGGAAAAGGTCAAGCAGACCATTGCCAAACTCCAGGCGGAACTGCCGGCCGGAACAACTATTGAAATCGTCCGGGATGCTTCCCTGTTCATCCGGGATTCGATTCATGATGTCCAGGAGACCCTGATTTTGGGCGGGATCCTGACCGTCCTGATTGTTTTTTGTTTCCTCAATTCCTGGCGTTCGACGGTGATTACCGGTCTGACCCTGCCTATTTCGGTCATCTCTTCTTTCATCGTCATGAACTTCATGGGCATGACCTTGAATGTCATGACCCTTATGGCCCTGTCGCTGGCCATCGGCCTTCTGATCGACGATGCCATAGTGGTCCGGGAAAATATCGTCCGCCACCTGGAAAAGGGCCAGGACCATTTTACGGCCGCCCGGGAGGGGACCAGCGAGATCGGGCTGGCCGTTCTGGCCACCACCTTTTCCATCGTGGCCGTCTTCATACCCGTGGCCTTCATGAAGGGGATTGTGGGCCGCTTCTTCTTCCAGTTCGGGATCACCGTCACCTTTGCCGTTCTGGTTTCCCTCTTCGTCTCCTTCACCCTGGACCCCATGCTCTCCTCCCGCTGGTTTGATCCGGATATCGAACGCCAGGGGAAACGCCATTTCCTGGCCCGCGGTCTGGATCACTTCAATCGCTGGTTCGATCAAATGGCCGACTATTATCGTCTGGTCATCGGCTGGGCACTGGACCACCGCAAGACCCTGGTCTTTATCACCCTTATTGCCTTTATCGGAGGGTTGACCCTCTTTTTCCGCCTCCAGAGTTCTTTCATGCCGACCTTTGATGCCGGGGAATTCCAATTGGATTTCAAATCCGCACCGGAGGCCTCTATCGAAGAAAGCCGGGGCCGGGTGGCCGCCGTCCAGGCCGTCTTGGGGAAGATCCCCGAAATCAAACATACCTATACTACCATCGGAGCCGGGGATACCGGAACGGTCCGGGATGTAAAAATCTATATCAAATTAAAAGATAAAAAGGAACGGAGCAGGAACCAGGCCCAGACACAGGAAGAGGTCCGCCGCCGAATGATGGAAATACCGGGCATTATCCCATCCATAATGGAAGCCGGCCGAATGGACAGCCGAAAACCCCTGCTACTCAATATACGGGGGGATGATATTACCCTGCTTAAAAAATTTGCCGCCAAGGTTAAAGAAAAAATGGTTCGGATACCGGGGATTGTGGATCTGGAGGTAACTCTGGAGCAGGATATCCCCGAATACCGCCTGGTCATCGATCGGGAGCGGGCCGTGGATACGGGGTTGATGACCGCCAATATCGTCCGGACCGTCGGGGCCCTGGTGGGCGGAAAGGCCATTTCCACTTATGAAGACCAGGATGGGGATGCGGTCAATCTCCGGGTCCGGCTTCCCCTGGACCTTCGGCAGGCCCCCGAACAGGTAGGGCAATTGCGCCTGACCGTTCAAAAGCCGGGGCAGTATCCGACTCTGATCCCCCTCGAAGAACTGGTCTCCTACAAAAGGAGTACCAGTCCCTCGGAGATCAACCGGCAGGATCTGTCCAGGGAAGTGGTCCTATCGGCCAATCTGGACAACCTGCCCCTGGGCACGGCAATGAACAAGGTCAAGGAGGCCATCAAAGATATCAAGCTGGCCCCCGGCTATCAGGTAGTCTTCTCCGGCGAAGGGGAGGACATGGTGGAATCCTTCGGCTATATGGCCGAGGCCCTGATTCTGGCCGTTCTTTTTGTCTATCTCATCCTGGCTTCCCAGTTTGAATCCTTTATCGATCCTCTGGCCATTATGCTCTCCCTGCCCCTTTCCCTGGTAGGTATGGCCGGTATTCTCTCCCTGACCGGGGACACCATAAACATCATGTCCCTGATCGGCCTGATCATGCTTATGGGACTGGTTACCAAAAACGCCATCCTGCTGGTGGATTTTGCCAAGGTCCTCCGGGCCGGTGGGATGGAGCGCCGGGAGGCCATCATTACCGCCGGCCGGACCAGGCTGAGGCCCATTATGATGACCACCCTGGCCATGATCTTCGGCATGCTGCCCCTGGCCCTGGCTTTGGGTGCCGGGGCGGAAATGCGGGCCCCCATGGCCCGGGCCGTCATCGGAGGCCTCATTACCTCCACCTTCCTGACCTTGCTGGTGGTCCCGGTGGTCTATTCCCTGCTCGATGATTTCAGCTTGTGGTTACGCCGGAAGAAGAATTGAAAAAGGAGTATTAACGATGAAAAAAAGCTGTAAGAGAAAATGGAGCCCTATTCTTTTTTCAATAATGATTTTTTTAGGGGGTAATGCCCTGGCTCAACCCTCTGAAGTCAAAAAAGAAACCGCCGTTCTGTCCCTGGATCAGGCACTTAGGATTGCCATGGAAAAAAACAAGGATATCCGCAAGGCCCTGGAATATCGTAATCAGGTGGAAGGGCGTTATGTGGAAGAACGGGCGGCGGCCCTGCCCCAATTCTTGCTCCAGTCCGGTTTCTCCCGGGATTGGGATGAAAGCCAGAAGGCCCTTTTCCGCACCATTCCCCTGGGGAGGGAGACCCGGAACGTTACCGTGGGTTTTTCCCAGATACTCTATTCTTTCGGCCAGGTGGAAGCGGCTATCCGGGCCGCCAAGGTCGGGTTAAAAACCGCCGACGACCAATTGCGTTTTTATCAACAGGCGGCCTTGAAGGAGGTCTCTTCGGCCTTTTACGACGTCCTGCTCTCTAAGGAATTGTATATCCTGGCCCGCCAGAACCTGGAACAAAGGATCCGCCATTCAAACGAGGCCCGCAAAAAACATCAAGCCGGAACAGCCACCGATTATGACATCCTGGCGGCCGAAGTGGCCGTGGAAAATGCCCGGCCCGAGGTCATCCGGACGGAGAATCTGATCCGCATCTTAAGGGATAAATTGCGTTTTCTTTTAGGCCTGGAAAATGAGGAAGTGGATGCCCAGGGCAGCCTTTCGGCCCCTATCAGCCCCTACCCGGTCTTTGAAGAAAGCATCGCACAGGCCTGGAAAAACCGTCCGGAATTGTCGGATCTTAAACACCGGATCGGGATATCCGAAGAACTCTTGAACCTGGCCAAGGCCGGGAACATGCCCCGTCTGAATTTGCAGGCCGGATATGGCTGGCAAAGCCAGGACTACCAGCCCGGTCAGGCCGAGGGCCCCATCTGGTCGGCCGGGCTTTTCGTCTCCTTTCCTTTTTTTGACGGATTGCGCACCCAGGGGAAGATTACCCGGGCCAAAAGCGACTTAGCCACCTTGAAGATCGAGGAGGCCAAGCTGATCGATGCCATAGTCCTTCAGACCCATGAAGCGGTCAATCTGGTGCGGGAAGCCGGTGAAATCGTTAAAGGGCTTTCCGGCACAGTGTCCCAGGCCCAACGGCTTCTCTCTATGGCCGAACAAGGCTATCAGCTCGGTGTCAAAACCAGGCTGGACGTAGACGACGCCCAGTTGAATCTGACCCTGGCCCAAAGCAACCTGACCAAGGCCAGAAGGGATTATCAGGTGGCCCAAACCACCTTAAATTGGGTCATGGGGATCATCAAGGCCCCGGTCCCGCTCGCCGCCTCGAAGAAAGAATAATTCGGTTGGCGGCGGATCGGCCGTAGGCAGGGACGTCGGCCGGAAATCAACCGGTTGTCTTTGATTATCATAAGTTGCCGTCGTTTGCCGAGCGTCAAGGGTCTGGATATTATAGGATAGGTCGGCCTCAAGACCGGCGACGGTGTTCAACCCCTGCAGGCTGAGGGCCTGCTTTTGCAGGGTGCTTAGCTCGCCTTTCACAAATTTATTCATCATTTTATTCAATGTCTTCAGCACCTTCCTTATGTCCCGCAGTTCGGCAGCGTTCAGATCCCCTTCTACCGTAAAGGACATCTCACGTTGGTAAAGCCCGATGGACAACCGGCTCCTTTCGAAGTCAAGGCGGCCGTCGTCGTTGACCTGTCCCTGTTCTGAAGCAGAGGACAGGGCGGCCAGGCGCGAATCCAGAGACAGCGTCACCTTGTCTCCTTCGGCGGTGACCATGTTGAGGTCCAGATGCCGGGTGCTGCTCACGAGCGATAGATCGGTGTGGGAAGCCTGAAAGGACCTAAGACTACTGTCCGGCGCGGGTAGATACTGGGGAAGGGTCGGGGAGGAAACGGCTAGGCTCATCATTTTATCCTTTTGTCTGTTAGATCGGGACCAGAGATCAAGGGTAAGACGCCCCGCCGTATGGGTTGCAGGCGGCTTTCACAATCCTTTCCTCTGCTTTAATAATAATATCGGAGAAAAGGGAGGAAAACTTTACCTCGAAGTTTATTAGGCCTTTCTTTTATTCTGAATATCATAAATATCCTTAGTCCACCGGTAACACCTCGATCAAGACGGTTAAGTTGTCCATCTGAATTGATTTTTAGACGAATTGCCTATTATAATATTGAATCCAGATTGAAAGTTAATATCAGTCGTGGAATAGAAACACTTATAGTAATCTATGCGGATGTTTTCTATTTGCATTTGTGATCCTGTTCATTTGGATAAGCTAATTTTCTGATGTTGGCGATCAGGGGATTGGGCACGGCGATGTCGCCGTACATGACCGGGTCCTGGGCCGCGGCATTGGTCAAGGCCCGCAGAGTCTCCAGGTAAGCGGCGATGTCGGCCAGCTCCGGATGTGCCCTACTTTGAATAATCCGTTATACTTTGGTTGGAAGCCTTTGTTAGCAGCCTTGATGGCAGCGATACGATCTTATGTCCAGATTCTTTTTCTATTTTTTTTAAATCCTTACAAATTGCAAAAAGATTATGATTAAATCTTTTTGCATGATCTTGCCTTGCCTTTCTAACTTCTTCTACAATAGGATCTTTCATGCTAACCTCCTAATAATTCCTCTGGTGAGCATATTTCAGGTGGAATAAAGCCCAGTTTTTCAATTGTATTTATAATCTTGGATTTCTTAAGAGCGTTGTTAATATGGCTAAAGTTCCAGGTTAGTAAGAAATCCATTCCAGATTATTCTTAAGATCCTTCCAAAAGATCCCGGATGCCCGGCATTACTTGAATGTCACCAAGGTCGAACTGCTTTAAGGCCTCCATTGTGACCGATATTTTTTCTTTCGTTGTTGCCCGGGAGTCAATAAACAAAACATATTTTCCTCGAATCCGGCAGAGCCCTCCTGGACCGGAGGATTCATCCCGGATGAACTTGAAATGGCGGATGGTTATTCCCAGCTTATTGGCCAGGTCTTCAAGTTGGCTCAAGAGTAATTCGTTCTTCACAAACGACCCCTTGTTCAGGTTAAGGTGAAGTGGCGAATCTGGAAGACGGGTTACCTTACCGATCAGGCCTTGAATGAACCATATTATACACGTTTTTGGGAATAGTAAATAGGGAGATTCTTCTTTGGAATGGAACCAGTAAACAGCTTTTCCTTTAGATTCTAAGACTTGCAATCTGCGGATTTATCCCTAACTTTTTCGGGGGGCGATGGGGGTTGGGCTCTATAGGGTGATGGCCCTTCATTCGAGAAGCCCCCGGATAATAGCCAAAGACTCTTCCAGATCATTCGGATCAAAAACCTCCAGGGTTATCACACCGGGATACGCCGCTTCCCTTAGCAATTGAAACCATTCTTTTAATTGCCGCGGAGGCAACGGGGCCAGGCTTATATGGTCTCTGTATCCATCCACCCCATGGAGGTGAATAACCCGGGTTACCGGCAGATAGTGTGTTAAAACTTCCGGCACCGCTTCCCGGCCCAACAAAAGATGCCCCAGATCCAGGCAGAGGTCACAGAGTCCATTTCCCAGGAAAGGTTCCAGGAAACGGGGAGAATAGTTGATATTTTCAACCACCAGCGATCCGTTTTTCCTTAATAACCGGTTGAAGCCTTTTAAGGCTTCTCCGGCCCGGTGACTCCATTGCTCCCATTCCGGGGTCGGTTCCCAGGGGAAATAGGAGCCGGGAACGGCCACCAGGGTTGGTTTGGAAAAAGGCAGATGGAGGATATAATGCCGGGGATCCAGGCCGGAAAACCGGCCGACAATCTCAGCGGATATTTCCAGGGATTCCTTCCTCAGGTCCTGCCTTTCGGAAGCCGGCTCCAGGGAGGCCGGTAAATGGACCGTAAAAGAAATCTCCTTTCGGTCCCTGATCTCCCTTAACCGATCGATTTCCCGGCCTGAAGGGATGTTATGGCGTTCCGGAGTATGGAATAAGACAATCTCAATGTCTTTGACCAAATCCGATAAGATTTCCACATTGTGGATCAGGTCTTCTCCATAGACCATGGAAGGAGCGCCAAGGATAAAATTTAGGGGCTGGAGATAGGGTTTCAATTTCTTAAAAAAAAAGTGGAAGAATCAGGCTTGGATTAAAGAAGTATAAAAGAGGAGAGGAACAAGGGTCAAGGAGAAAATAGTTCTTCCCCCCCTTTTTCGTTCTCATTTAACCTGTATACGCATTCTATTTTTTCCAAATTCAACGACATCACCTGAAAAGATTTTTTTTCTTTTCCTGGTTTCGACCTTTCCATTCACCATGACTTGACCTTCAGAAATCACATATTTCGCTTCACCGCCGCTATCGACCAGATTTTCGAACTTCAAGATTTTATAGAGCTCAACGGGCTCTTCCGAAATTTTAACGACCCTCATTTTACAGAATACTCCCTCTTGATGTCATTTCAATACCTTTTTCTATTTTATTACCTCCTATTTCATCCTCATGAACAGGGCAGGATAAAGTCCCGGTTCTCTACCGCTCGTTCTGTTGATTGCCCTACTGTTCGCTATCCAGCGCTTCGCGGACTTTGACGGCCAGTGCCTGTATCGAAAAGGGTTTTTGAATGAAATGGATGCCTTCGTCCAACACGCCGTGATGGGCAATGACGTTGGCGGTATAGCCGGACATGAACAGGCGCTTGAGTCCGGGGTAGAGAGAGATCAGATTTTTTGCCAGTTCCCGGCCGTTCATCTCGGGCATGACAACGTCGGAAATGAGCAAGTGGATCTCGCCAGCGTGCTCCCTGGCCATACGGATGGCCTCGCCCGGCGTAGAGGCGGATAGCACCCGATATCCGAATCTCTCCAGCATTTGCCTCGTCATGTTCAGGATAGCAGGCTCGTCTTCCACCAGCAGGATGGTTTCGTGCCCCCGCGCTACGGGAGCGGCTGGAGTTTCTTTTGACATCTGCTCGGAAATGACCGCGTGTCTGGGCAGGTAGATCTTGAAAGTAGTCCCATGGCCTGGTTCGCTGTAAACGTTGATGAAGCCGCTATTTTGCTTTACCGTGCCGTAAACCGTAGCCAATCCGAGTCCTGTTCCCCGGCCAATTTCTTTGGTGGTAAAAAACGGCTCGAAAATTTTGTCCAGGGTATCCTTATCCATGCCGTGGCCATCGTCACTGACAGCCAGCATCACAAAATCACCCGGGATAAACCCTGGATGGTCGGCGCAGTAGGCCTCGTCAAAGGTAGTGTTTTCCGTTTCGATGGTTACCTTGCCAAGGCCCGCGATGGCATCCCGGGCGTTGACGCACAGGTTAGCTAAAATTTGGTCAATCTGGGAGGGGTCCACCTTGATTGACCACAGGTTCTTCCCCGGAACCCAGACGAGGTCGATGTCCTCGCCGATTAAACGCCGCAGCATCCTAAGCATCCCTTCCAAGATCTCGTTCAGGTCGAGTACCCTGGGGACGACGGTCTGCTTCCGGGCAAAGGCCAGCAGTTGCCGAGTCAGATCAGCGGAGCGCTCGGCAGCTTTCCGGATCTCCAGCAGGGTGGCAAAGAGAGACTGGGCCGGGTCCACCTCGCCCATGGCCAACTCCGTTTGGCCGAGGATCACCCCCAGCATGTTGTTGAAGTCATGGGCCACACCGCCGGCCAGGCGGCCGACAGATTCCAGCTTCTGAGCCTGCTGTAACTGGGACTCCAGGGAGAGCGTCTCGGTGATGTCCTCGACTATCTCGATAGCTGCTGTAACCTCGCCTGAGGCGTTGAGGATAGGAGAGGAAACGATGCGGTAATTGCGTGGGCCATCTGCCTGGGGCGTTAGTGTCGTGGCTTTGTGGACCTGGCCGTCTTGCAGTGTTTTGTAGGTTGGGCAGTAGTCGCACATCACCTCGCGCGGCGGGTCGTTGAACGCGCGATAGCAGATGGGGTGTTGACCCGGATCGATGCCAGGGAACCATTCGCGCATCTGGTGGTTTAGCTCGAGAATCTCCATCTCGGGACTGATGAGGGCCACGCCGATGCCGATGTTGTCCAGGATGCTGCGGGTCTTGGCCTCGCTCTCTTCAAGAGCCCTCTCCACCCGTTTGCGCTCGGTGATATCGACTACCGCGCCAACGAGGCCGGCAAGCGCTCCGTCCCGTCCTGTAAACGTGGCTTTGTGGAAGATGACATTGTGTTGGCCCCCGCCGAGTGACTGGATACATTCCTCGTATATCTGCATCCCCGGATGCGTGAAAAGCTCTTCATCGGCTCGTCGGTATTCATCAGCCCGTTCCTTCGGGGCAACCTCGTGTACGGTCTTGCCGGCAAGCCGCTCTCTCGAAATCCCGAAGAACTGCTCAAAGGTTCGATTGCAACTGATATACCGGCCCTGAAGATCTTTGTAGTAGACCGGGTATGGCATGGCGTCGATCAGGCCCTGGAGGAATTCGGCCTGCCGCTTGATTTCCTCCTCCGCTTTGATTTTCAAAAGAGCGTGATCTGCAAGGTCAGTGATAAAATCCACCAGCGCCTTGTTATATTCAAGTATGTAATCGACCTTTTCGCGGCTGAAGACCGGCACTCGATCGAGGGCCGCAAGATAGTCCTCAACATCAAACCCAAATTCATGCGCCAGTTGGATGAAGAACTGGCGGTCCGGGGTCTCGCCTTCATAAAAAAACTGCCCGAGGAACATGGTCGCCAGATGACGTCCGCCAACGACAATGGGTACGCCGATATCCCAGAGGCCATTTTTGCATTTGTAGTGGCAGGCTTCGCCTTGGACCAGGCGGTCCTTGATGTAGTTGTCACTCTCCTGGCAGCGTTGAAGGGAAACCGGATCGGCGCGGTGGAATTTGACACAGATATCTTGCCAGCCGGATCCGACGAGGATAGAACCGTCAATGGCATCGATGATGCCGCTCGGCATACCTGCTGCCCGGTAATGCGCATCAGCCATCTTCTGGAGGATGGTCAAGTCAAGCAGATCGGAAAGCCTGTAATCATTCATTCCTCAACTCCTTGTAACGCCATTCTGACTTGGTCATCAGAATACCTCCGTCCACCGGATTGAGTTGGTGCGGAAATTTTTCTATGATAACTGAACCGGATCGCCAATACCCAAGGGAGCGACTTGAATGGACGGCGCTTTTTCAAGCTGCCGCTGCAATTCTCTTGGATCGGCCTGACCGCGATGCATGGCAATGACCAGGCGCGGGTTAATCGTCATAGCGGCCTCCACGGCTTCAGATAGGTCCATTGTGAATACCCCGCCGATGGGAAGGCAGGCAACATCGACGTTTCCCAGGTTACCCATTGTCGGCAGGAAATCCGTATCGCCCGCGTGATATATGGTCTTGCCTTCAACCGTGATGACATACCCGACACCGTTACCCGGCGCATGTTGCTTTCGTGTTGAATGCCCTTGTGGGACATTATGGGCGGCGACAGCCAGGACTGCTACGGCTCCGAACTTGATTGTTTCACCTGGAGCGATCGGCCGAATACCGTGCCCCAACTCTTTGATGCAGGCTTTTGGGGCAATGATCACGGTGTCTCGATTTCTCAGCCTATCCACCGTAACCTTCTTGCAGTGGTCTTTGTGATGGTGAGTGATCAGGATGTAATCTGCTGGTTCCAGCATCTCAGGAAGCCCATCGATGGGGTCAGGCCACTTAGAGAACTCTATTCGCTTTGGATAACCGGCAAAGTAGGTCGTCAAATAGGCGGGGTCCACATAAATCACCAGGTCTTTGGTCTTGATCTGAATCCAGGAGATTGGAAACCACCTGAGGGTCACCATGGCCGGAGTCCTTTTTCTTTATTGATCCGTTTAACGATAAGGTTCACTGGGAGCCGGATTTATCGGCGATCCAGTGCAGCCGATACCAATTATTCCTGTGGATACCGGTGGGGTTACTTCGAAAGTAACGCAGGTTGGTGGTGGAATACCAGGCCCATACCTTTGGGTCAGCTTCGCGGAAAGCCGTTCTATTACCTGCAAGCCGTATTCGGCAGGCGCATCTCCGCCCTGAATTTCCTGAACGATTTCTCGCCCGATGTGCCAATAGGCTAACATCATCTCACTGTTGACCTGTCGCACCACGTTGGACCGCGCCCGATCCAGTAAAGCCGCCACCCGTGGAAAAGAGCCCTTCTATCCCATCCGACGGGATAACCATGGCAGGCTTCCCGACCTTACCGCTTCCTGCGGTTTTTCGGGCCATCACACCCCCTCCGGGTCGAACATCGGCTGATGGAAATCTTCCTCTTCCACTGGTCTCCGCCCTTTGTAAAAGGGAGGAGAGAGGGATTTTTGAAAGATTTGAAAGAGGCTAAACTAAACCTGTAAATTCCCCAGAGGGCAGGGTGATTTGATAAGTCAATCCGTGTCCGTTTTCAATACGGCCACAAAGGCGCTCTGAGGGATTTCGACCGAGCCGACCATCTTCATCCGCTGTTTGCCTTTTTTCTGTTTCTCCAACAGTTTTCGTTTCCGGGTGATGTCCCCGCCATAACACTTGGCAGTCACGTCTTTTCGGAAAGCAGAGACGGTCGATCGGGCGATTATAGCCCCGCCGATGGCCCCCTGGATGGGGATCTTGAACATCTGTCTGGGGATTTCTTCTTTCAGCCGGTCGCAGATCTGAACGGCCCTGACCCTGGCCCGGTCCCGATGGACCATCAGGGAAAGGGCATCCACTTTCTCGCCGTTAACCAGGATATCCAATTTCACCAGGTCACTTTCCCGGTAGCCGATCAGTTCGTAATCAAAAGAGCCATAGCCGCGAGTCAGGCTTTTCAGTTTGTCGTAAAAATCGTAGATGACCTCGGCTAGGGGCAGGTCGGATTTGAGTTCCACCCGGCCGGGTGTCGGGTAATGTATCTGGGGATTCAATCCCCGACGTTCCCGGCAGAGGGACATGATATTGCCCAGGTAGCTATCGGGAATTAAAATCGTGGCCCGGATAAAGGGTTCTTCAGAGGTTTCTATGGTCATGGGATCAGGGTAATACTGGGGGTTATCAACCACCACCGTCTGTCCGTCTTTGAGATGATAGCGGTATTGGACGCTGGGTACGGTCATAATAATGGACTGGTTGAATTCCCGCTCCAAACGCTCCTGGACGATTTCCAGATGCAACAGCCCGAGGAAGCCGCAACGAAAGCCCTGACCCAGGGCCGCGGAAGAATCTTTTTGATAGACCAGGGCCGCGTCGTTGAGTTTGTATTTTTCCAGGGCATCGGCCAGGGATTGATAATCCTCGGAAGAAATGGGATAGATGGAGGAAAAGACCACCGGCTTGACTTCCTTGAACCCGTGCAAAGGGGCCGGGGCCGGATGGTTATCCAGGGTAATGGTGTCCCCGATCCGGGTGTCGCTGACGGTTTTGATGCCGGCAATCAGATAGCCCACCTCGCCGGCCGAAAGTTCCTTTCGAGGCTCCCGGACCAAGCGGAAGAACCCCACCTCTTCCACCAGATAGGTGGCTCCAAAAAACATCAGGCGGATGGTGTCCCCTGGATGGACGGATCCATTGAAGACCCGGCAACTGACCACGGTCCCGCGAAAGGGATCATAGTGGGCATCAAAGATCAGGGCCGACAAGGGTGCATCCCGGCTGCCTTTGGGCGCCGGAATCCGTTCGGTAATAGCCTCCAGGATTTCTTCGATCCCGATCCCCTCCTTGGCCGAGCACAGTAAGGCCGAATCGGAATCCAGGCCCAGATCGATTTCGATCTCTTCCTTGACCCGTTCGATATCGGCCGATGGAAGATCGATTTTATTAATGACCGGGATAATGGTCAGGTCCTGCTCCAAAGCGGCATACATATTAGCCAGCGTCTGGGCCTGAACCCCCTGAGCGGCATCGATTAACAGCAAAACCCCTTCGCAGGAAGCT
>JACRBX010000157.1 GCA_016219225.1 Deltaproteobacteria bacterium | reverse complement strand
TCGATCAACCAATGAACCTCGTCCAGGAGCTGCGGGATCTTTTGGACTTCATCCAGGATGATGGGCTGCCTTAAGAGATGACTGTCTTTGGCCAAAAGTTGTTCCCGCAATAAGGATGGCCTTTTGGAAAATTCGAATAAAAGGTCGGTTTTAAGAAAATCGTAGACAATACTTTTGGGATATTTTTCTTTTAAATAGGTGGACTTCCCGGTTTTTCTCGGCCCCCAGAGGAAAGCCGATTGTCCGCGGGGGAGTTTAAAAGATAAAAATCGTTGAATTAAGGGCATTGTTTAATTTCCTCCGTCCTCCTAAATTATCCAACTATTTCGGAGTTTATTCCAAAAATGGAAAAAAGTCAAAATAGAAAATAAGGTCAAAGCTGAAAGCGCAAAGAGGATAAAGAGAAAAACGTTTCGGGGTTTGAGTTCAGCATTCGGCAAAAAAGAAAGATAAAAGACTGGGGAAAGAATCGGTGGCGGTATTGAAAACGGAGATGGATTGATGATATAATAAAAATGGTCATCAAGTCCCCAGGGTTTTTATTCGGGGGTTAAAACGGGGTTCGGACAATTATTCCTGAGTTTCGGCTTTTTCCGGAATGACGATCCAAAGCCAAGCAAAGCATATTTTCATGCTTCGTGGTGGCCCAATGGCTCATGGGGGTTTATTATGAAAGTCTTTATAACCGGCGGAACGGGCTTTGTAGGCACACACCTGATGCAACAATTGACCGGTCAAGGATACCTGGTGACTCTGCTGACCAGATCCATCAGGCCGGGCCGCACCTTGCCGTCCAGAGCGGTTTATTTGGAAGGCGATCCCACCAATCCCGGACCCTGGCAGGATGAAGTCGCTTCCCATGAAATCATCGTCAACCTGGCCGGGGCCTCGATTTTCAGTCGCTGGACCGAGTCTTATAAAAAAGCCATTTATGACAGTCGTATCCGGACGACCCGAAATGTCGTGGCCGCTCTTGCCCCCCGGAAGGGTCAGGAGACGGTTTTGTTAAATGCCTCGGCCGTGGGTTACTACGGGTTTCATGAGGACCAAGAGCTTGATGAAGAAACCCCTCCCGGCAATGATTTTTTAGCTGTCTTGGCCAGGGATTGGGAAAATGAAGCTAAGAAGGCCTCTGAATTCGGGGTCCGGGTGGTCCTCTGCAGGTTTGGTATCGTAATGGGAGAAAAGGGGGGGGCCTTGGATCAGATGGTCCCTATTTTTAAAAAAGGATTAGGGGCCCCCCTGGGCAGCGGGGAGCAATGGTTTTCCTGGATTCATCAACAGGATTTGAGCGCCGCCCTCCTTTTCTTAATCGACCGGAAAGAATTTTCCGGCCCGGTGAACTGCACTTCCCCCTATCCGGTACGCAACAGGGAACTGACCAAAATTCTTGGAGAGGTCCTGGGAAAACCGACCTTTATGCCGGCTGTCCCCGGTTTTATGCTCCGGATCATTATAGGTGAATTCGGCAATGTGCTTCTGAAAGGACAGCGGGTCCTGCCGAAAAAATTGCTTACTCTGGGGTATTCTTTTCGGTTCCCCCTTTTAAAAGAGGCCCTGAGTGACCTTTTGAAAAAAACTGTAATCTAGTACGAAAATAGATTTTTGGCACGGATTTCACGGATTACACGGTTAAAGCCATGGGGTATCCCTCGATCCCGTTAAGTTTGGATTGAGGGATACTCAACATTCGCCTTCGGCGGAAGGTGGTCTCAAGAAAAGGGAAGACCCTTTTCTTGAGAAATTAAATAGCTAATCCACATAATCCCTGTGTCAGGCTTTGTGCCTGACCCGTGCCTAAATAAGCCTTTGACTGTTCCATTTTCATGTTTCGTGGTGCCCCCGAGGGGCATGAGGGTTTATCCTTAAACCCTGGACCTTGGACCTTTTGGACCATGGACCCGTCCCCTGATCTCTGACCCCTGACCCCGAACCTTGAACTTTGAACTTTGGACCTGTTTTTGCGACCTACTTGGCCGTTTCCTTCAACGCCCGGCGCAGGATCTTCCCGGTTCCGAGTAGCGGGAGGGCGGTCCGGAATTCGATCCGGGCAGGCACTTTGTAAGGGGACATGTTCTGCTTGGCCCAGGCCTTGATCTCTTCCTCTGTGGCGGTCTTCCCCGGTTGCATGACGATGAAGGCCTTGACGACCTCCATTTTTTGGGGATCGGGAATCCCGATAACCGCCGACTGGGCTACCCCCGGGAATTTATTCAACATATACTCTACCTCCTCCGGGTAAACGGAGAAGCCCGAGACCTTGATCATTTCCTTGACCCGGCCCAGAAGGTATAGAAATCCATCCTGGTCGAACTTGCCTACATCCCCGGTGTAAACCCAGCCGTCGATGAGGGTGTTTTTGGTTTCTTCGGGCTTCTTCCAATATCCCTTGAACACCCCCGGGTTTTTCAAGACAATCTCTCCGGCCTCCCCCAGGGGCATCTCTTTGGTTCGGTCCGCCAGATCGACGATTTTGAACTCCTCTTCGAAAGCCGGGATCCCCATGGTGCCGTATTTGACCTTGTCCCGGGGGACATAGGTGTCGGCGGTGTGGGTTTCGCTGAGGCCGTAGGCCCCTTCAATCAGAAGTCCTCCGCCGGTAAAGGCCTCCCACTGGCGGGAAATCTCCTCGGTCAGGGCGATCCCGAAGGATGAAGTAAGGCAGAGCTTCAGACTGCTCAAATCATAATTCCGGGCCTCGGGATGATTCATGATGCCGACATTCATGGGCACGGCGCTGTACCAGAAGTTGGCCTTGTAAAGCTGAATGGCTTCCATGGTGGCCTTGATATCGAATTGGGTAAAAAGGACCTGGGTGCCCCCGGCATAGATACAACTGTTCATGCCGGCCAGCATGCCGGCAATGTGAAAAACAGGCATGGATACCAGGCTGATCGTTTCTTTGTTGATCCCAGTAATGGCGCAAACGGCGGCTGTTTTAAACAGAGCGGCATAAAAGCTGAGCATGGAACCTTTTGGCAGCCCCGTTGTCCCCCCGGTATACTGGAACAGGGCGATGTCTTCCTCCAGATCGATCTCCACCTGGGGCGGTGCGGCATCGCCTTGGCTGATGATCTCCATAAAATCTTCGGTCCCGGCTATGGTCTGCTTAGGGATCTTCATGGCTTCCACCAGGGGCAGGGTCGGTTCAGGGGGGAGGAAATCATTCAGGTTGGTCACTACCACTTTCTTGACCTTGGTTTGTGCGATGACCTTGCCGGCTACGGGCATCAGGATGTCCCAGGTGACCAGGATCTCCGTATCGGCATCGTTCAACTCATAAGTCAGTTCCATCTCCTTGAAAAGAGGAGAACAGGGACAGACGATCCCTCCGATCTTTTGGGTTCCGAAGTGGGCAATGACGTACTGAGGACAATTGGCCATAAAGATGGCCACCCGGTCCCCTTTTTTTACCCCTTGTTGACGCAGATAATTCCCGAACCGGTCCGAGGCTTCGTCCAATTCCCGGTAACTGATCTCCCGTCCATAAAAGATGATGGCTGTTTTATCGGGCATTTCCCTGGCCCGGATTCTGAGATATTCATGAATCGGCCGCTTGCCCTGCTCAAAGGTTAAGGATTGGGGGATCCCTTTCTGCCAATGTTTCATCCAGATATGTTCCATGTCGTACCCCTCCTGTTTATGAATAGTATTGACAAGATCAATCTCTTGCCCCTATATTTAACGCCGGTTAAATCGTTATAACAAACGTTATATAGAATAGACGTTAGAGGAAGTCAAGGGGAATTTATGGCCGGAAAAAATCATAAGAACGGTTCGGGGATTGACTCCAGAAAGCAGTTGTTGGCGGTGGCCCTTCGGTTGTTTGCCCAAAAAGGCTATGCCGCTACGACGGTCCGGGAAATCGTGGATGCTGCCGGAACGACCGCCCCTTCTCTTTATTATTATTTTGGGAATAAGGAAGGGCTCTACATCGAGCTGATGCGGACCCAGTTTGCCCAGTTGGATTCTCTGCTGGAACCCCTTTTAAACAAATCCCAAAACGCCAAGGCCAGACTCCAGGACCTTATCGACAAGATATTTCACCATGTTATTGAAGACCAGGATTTTTTCAGGCTCATGTACACCATTTACTACGGCCCCCCCCAGGGAGCCCCTTTTTTCGATATCACCTATTTTCATGTCCGGTTTCATGGCTATATCCGGAAAATTGTGGAAGAAGGGATCAATTCGGGGGAATTCCTGCCCGTAAATCCAGGCTCCGTCGCCTGGATCATCAGGGGGACCGTCCAGTTGGCCATTGAAGATCAGATCAAATATGATACCGTCAGAATCGACCGGAAAGGGTTGCAAAGGATTCTGGATCTGATCCTGGAAAGATTTTTAAGTTCTCCGGGAAGGAAGCAATCTTTTCCGGGTAGGGTGAAAAATTTTCCTAACGAATCATGAAAATGGGGCTCTCCGAACAACGAACTCCGAACTCTACACCCCGAACTTTATTTTCGAACTAAGCACTCAGGCCGCTTGAAGCGGGCACCGACAAAGCATGAAAAAGGGTTTTTCCTAACCTTGAACCTTGAACCGTATTTTCGTACTAAGCGCTCATGCCCGGGTCGGGCACTACGAAGAATGAAAATGTCTTTCGCCGACCCCCGATCCCTGACCCCCGATCCCTGAACGTTATTTTCGTACTAAACCCTATAGCCCATAGCCTCCCGATATTGAGGCTGGCATATTTCTTGAATTAAATGGATTGCCGGACAGGTTCTGATTACCCTTGATGAGTTAAAGGAGGAGATTTCATGAATGCTATTGATGGAGCCACTTATGGGTTGACGGTTCAATTCGGGCGGATGAATGGTTACGAGCCTCAAAACGGCTATACTTCGAATACGGGGCAAACTCAGGAACCCGATTCCTTTCTTTCCATATTGAACCTCTTGGATGTGGATGGCAATGGACAGATCGACACCCAGGAAATGAAATTCGGGGCGGGTTTTACGATAAATAAAATGTTCTCTGACAAGGACCTGAATGGAGATCTGTCCCTAAGCCCCGAAGAAGCCGGACTCTCTCCCAGCGCATTCACACAATTAGACACCGATGGAAATCAATTATTGAGTGCTCAAGAAATCATCTCCCCTGCCAATGGGATCATCGATGGGCTGGTGCCGATTTTGGATACCAGCGGTGATGGGGCTTTGTCCCGGGAAGAACTGGCCATCTTTGAGATTCTTTTTAACGGTAAATCTTCCCTTTCGGCTGCCCAGACTTATCAGCCTGCTGCTGCGAATGCCGGGGTTTTCGATCAACTCGTTAATATGGTCAGCCTGAAAGCCTGACCAAAGATATTTGAAATTTTATAACTCGATAGTATAGGAAATTCCTTTTTGGACGCAGATCGACGCAGACCGACGCAGATTGCCAAGATTTTGAATATAAAGAATAGTTATCTGCGGGTATCGGCGAAAATCTGCGTCCTAATTTAAGATACCGTTTCTGAAATAGCGATGCTGGATAATTTATATAAGGTTATCCGGTATCCTGCATCGTTTCAATAAATTGATTTCGTCCATGAATGCCGGACCACCGGTTCAAAGACTTAATTTCAAATAGATTTGGATAGTCCTTTTATCCGTTTATTGCCAATAAGCGCAGCGCCCTTGCCCCCATCCCATCCTTCGTGCAGAAGGATCCCCGAAGAAGACTCGTTTCTTGTCAGGGATTTTCGCTCCGATTTTTTCCATTGTCTTGGAACCAAGAATAGTGTAAGCCATCATAAATGATGGAAGACTCGATTTTCCCCAGTTTTCGAACTTGGTGGGGATCAATGCAAAGGAGCAGCCATGACCTTAAACTATTTACGCAACAAAGTGGTTGAAGTTGAATCCCGGTCCAATGGGGACCTGGTGGTTTCCTGGCGACTCAGCGATGATTTGCTCAAAGCCGAGGTGCGCTTGATCGTTCAATTGCCGGAGTTGGAAATCATTGAGGCCGAGGCCCGTATGGAAAGATTGGTGCCCCTTTCCTTGCGAGAGGCCTCGGAGAAGATAAAAAAAGTGGAAGGGGTCAGTATCGGATCGGGTCTTCGAAAAATCCTGGCCGGACTGTTGGGGGAACCCGCCGGGAATTCTTTCCTGATGGATGCCGTATTGGAATGCAGTAATGCGGTCATACTCCATTTTACCCGGCCGGCGGTCGAGACCGGAGAAAGCATCACCAACCCGGAAGAAAAATTGGCCAGGACCCGGGAAATGGTCAAGTCAAATCCCCGGTTGATCAGAAGCTGCATATCTTTTCAAGACGACAGCCCTATCATGAAAGGACTGGCCCTCTAAGGAGACGGTTATGATATCATTTCAGCGAAGCCAGATTGTCGGCGCCGAGTTTGTCGATGACAACACCATTCGGTTTAACGGTATCCAGGAGGATCATATTTACGGCATGGAGATTTCTCTGGAGGTCCGGATCGAGGATGGGAAGATCCTGAAGATCGATGGAAACATGAAACGCTATACCAATTTGGTCTGCCCCCAAGCCGTGCCGGTCCTCCAGTCGGCCGTGGGCCTGTCGCTCCGTGAACCGGGATGGGACAAACGGGTGATGCGGGAGGTCGGACGTCAGGGCTGTGAACATTTAGCCGAAATCCTGATCGAGTGCGGCCGATGCCTCGAGCCGGCCATTCTGTCGAGAGATCTGAATAAGGCCATTCAAAAGGATCCAGGGTTAAACCAGAAGGAATTTATTGAGAGTAGATTCAGGTAAAAGGAAGAACCGATGCGCATAGACCTGCATGTTCATACCTTCCCCCGATCCCCCTGCAGTACTATCGATCCGCAGGCCTTGGTTCAAGAGGCCAGGCGGATCGGTTTGGACGGGTTTTGCCTTACCGAGCATCAGGTATTGTGGGATCCGGATGAAGTGGAAAGGCTGGCCGGTGACCAGGGGATCAAGATATTCCTGGGAAATGAAATCACCACAGCCCAGGGGGATATCCTGGTTTTTGGTCTTCATAAGCCCATACAGGGCATCATAACGGTTCAGGAACTTCAAAAGGAAGTCAAGGCTGCCGGCGGTTTTTCCATCGCCGCCCATCCTTTTCGAGGATTCAAGGTTTTTGGTCTGGGACAGTTAGGGATGACTCTGGACCAGGCCTGCAAAAAGAAGAGCCTACAATTCGTGGATGCCGTTGAGATCAGAAATGGCCGGGTGACGGAAAAAGAAAACGAGGTTGCCGGGAAGGTGGCCGAACGGCTGGGACTTTGGGGGACAGCCGGCAGCGACGCCCACGATATCAACGCGCTGGGGACCTGGGTGACTGTTTTTCAAAATTCCCTTGAAACCGAAACGGATTTGCTTCGTGAGCTTCGTGCCGGAAATTTTACCATCGGTTCGGCCCGCTCTTAGCTCAATATTAGTACGAAAATAACGTTCAGGGATCGGGGGTCAGGGATCGGGGGTCGGCGAAAGACATTTTCATTCTTCGTAGTGCCCGAACCGGGCATGAGCGCTTAATACGAAAATACCGTTCGGGATCGGAATCTGAAAGCTTTTTGTCTCTCGCCCGCTACGCTCGGGAGCGCAGAGATCTCAGAGAGGAATCTTACAGGTCTGAATCCCTGAGAGGGGGATTCAGACCTGCCGGCTCAGCCTCCGGCAGAGGGCGGTAGCGCCTGACCGGTTTTTCATTGCAGCTCTCTCAACCGCTTTCATAATTCGTGGCGCTTCCGGGTGGTGCAAGAAAAAAGTTGCATTCAAGAAGGGAAATATTCTATCCTTCTCATTGAATTCATGATTAAATTAAGAATGCCCTCTGAATGGAAAATCTGCAAGAGTTTTATTGCGGCAAGGTTCCGCCAAAAATGGGTTTGTTGGCGACTGGAACAACGGAAAAAGCATGAATGAAGCAAGGTTTCAGAGGCGATACAAACTGACTGCCGCCCAGGCTTACCGATGCCTGTTTCTGGGCTTGGCCTGCCTTCTCAGTTCCTCAGGGAATGCCTTTGGACTCCAGGCCCATGCCACCCCGGAGGAAGGTCTCTACTCGCACCAGTTGGGACATCTCTTTTTTATCCTGAGCATGGTTGTATTTGCCTTCTGGCTCCAGAAGAGCCGCCTGGTGGATAAGAGGGGATGGCGTCTCATACAGGTAAGCTGTTTCTTTTTTATCCTATGGAATATAGATGCTATTGCCGGTCATGAGGTGGAATTGTGGCTCAGTGAAAGCCGTTTTGTCGGCCCGCCTTCATCCAGGGAATTGGTTGCCGGCAACGGGCTTCTTCTGTCTTACCTCTATTTCTTTCTTAAACTGGACCATTTTCTCTGTGTTCCGGCCATGGTCCTGCTGTTTTTAGGGTTGAAAAAGCTGGCAGCCGATTCCCCGGAGGAAGGCTCTTGAGCCCCAGGGTCCTGCCCATGGCCTTCGTTGAAGCCGTGGATATGGTCGGTTCAGCGACCATGATCCTGTTAGCGGTGCTGTCTGTTCACCAGGCCTTGATTCTGAGACGAAAGGACCCGCAGAATATCATGTGGACCTACCTGGTCTGGTTTTGCTCCGGCCTTCTCGTCTTCGCCTTTTCAAGGTCCTTCGGCCACATCGTCAAACATGCCCTCCTGGCCGCGGACCTTGGACCGGTGTGGCGTCTCCTGAAGCCGGTCAGCGGTTCTCTGAACACCATCACCTTTGTAATAGCCGGGGCCATTACCCTGTTTTTCAGCCGGGTCTACCGGACCTATCAACGCATGCTTCTGGACAAGACTACGATCGAAAAGGCTCATGACGAGATCGCCCAGCTCAACGTGAACCTGGAAAAGATAGTGGAATCGAGGACCAGGGAATTGGGCGCCTCCGAAGAAAAGTACCGGCGGGTCTTTGAGAATTCCAAGGACATGCTCTTTATCTGCGATGAGGAGGGGACCATCCTGGACATGAATTTCTCCGGGGTGGAGATGCTGGGCTTCCAGGATAGAGGCGACCTGGTGGGCCAAAATCTTTTCAAGGAGTTTTTCCTGGACCAGGCTGTCGCCGCTGCGGTCAGAAACGGACTGGAGGAAAAGGGATTTTTAAAGGACGTCGAACTCCGTTTAAAGACCAAGAAGGGGAATGAATACATAGTGCTTTTTTCCGGTACCGTGACCCGTGGGGGTGAAGGCCTGCCTGCCGGTTTCGAAGGCATCGTCAAGGATATCACCTCCCGGAAACAGATGGAGATCCAACTCCTGCAGGCCGACAAGTTGGCCTCTCTCGGCCAGCTCTCGGCCGGGATAGCCCACGAGATCAACAATCCCCTGGGTCTTGTACTGGGATATACCCGTCTTATTCTGAAAGAGATCGATCCGGCCACACCGATCACCAATGACCTCAAGGTCATCGAGAAACACGCCCTGAATTGCAAGAAAATTGTCGAGAATCTCCTCCGGTTCTCCCGGGCCACGAGCACCACCAAATCGCCGGTGAATCTCAACCAACTGATCCAGGAAATGATCGCGGTGGTGGAGAATAAGTTCAACCTTGAAAAGGTGCAGGTCGAGAGTCATTTGGCCCCGGATCTGCCTCCCACCATGGCCGACCCGGACAAAATGGGCCAGGTCTTCATGAATATTCTAATGAACGCCCGGCAGGCAATGGAAAGGGCGGGCATCATAACGGTGTCCTCCAACTGGGACCCCGAGACCCGGCATATCCGTCTTTCCTTCGAAGACACGGGGAGCGGGATCCCCCCTGAAATTTTGCACAAGATCTTTGACCCCTTCTTCACTACCAAGCCGGTCGGAATGGGAACGGGACTGGGACTGGCGGTGAGCTATGGAATCGTCAAGGACCACGAAGGCGAGATCCGGGTCGAAAGCACCCCTGGGGAGGGCTCCCGGTTCACAGTTGATCTGCCTATCCAGGAACCAGAGGAAGGGAAAACGAGCCTGAAGGACCGGGTGCAATGAAACCGGGACAAGACAAGGGCATCCTCCTTATTGTAGATGATGAACCGGATATGCTGCCCTTGCTGAAGCGGACTATATCTGCCGAGGTGGATTGGGAGATCCTGACTGCCCTTTCGGCAAAGGAGGCTTTGAGAATCCTTGATGACAAAACGGTGGATCTGGTACTCTTAGACATCAAGATGCCGGAGATGGACGGCATGGAACTTCTTTCCCTTCTGAAGAAGAATGGGAATGGCCCGACCGTGGTGATGATGACCGCCTATGGGGTGATCGACCTGGCCGTGGAAGCCATACGGAAGGGGGCCTATGACTTTATCACCAAACCCCTTGATGACACCCGTCTCATCCTGACCCTCCGGAAGGCGATGGAATACCACCGCCTGATCCATGAGAACCGGGACCTTCAGCGGCTTGTCCGGCAAAAGGACCTTTTTCAGGACATGGTCGGGACCTCCCCTGCTATGCAGCGTGTCTTTGAGACCATCCGCACCGTGGCCGAGACGGATGTGACGGTGCTGATCACCGGAGAATCGGGGACCGGCAAAGAATTGGTGGCCAGGGCCATTCATCAGCACTCACGTCGGGCGGAGAAAAACTTCGTGCCTGTGAACTGCCCGACCCTCCCCGAGCCTATCCTGGAGGCGGAGCTCTTCGGCTATGTCAAAGGCGCCTACACGGACGCCAAGCAGGATAAACCAGGGCTCTTTCAGGAGGCCCATGGAGGAACCCTGTTTTTAGATGAAATCGGCGATCTGCCCATCAACCTTCAGACTAAGCTGCTGAGGGTTCTTCAGGAAAAGGAAATCAAGCCCCTGGGAAGCCCAAAGAGCCTTAAGGTCGACGTGCGCGTTCTGGCCTCCACCAACCGAAATCTCAAAGAGAAGATGGCCCAGGAGCGCTTTCGTGAAGACCTTTATTACCGACTGAACGTCATTTCCCTTCACCTGCCCCCGTTGCGGGAACGACGCGAAGACATTCCCCTTCTGGTGGCCCACTTCCTGAAAAGATATGCCGCGGAATACGGCAAGGAAGGCCTTAGACTCGGCCCCGGCCTTTTGGAAGAACTCAGCCGGCTGGATTGGCCCGGAAACGTGCGGGAGCTGGAAAACACCATTCGCCGGGCCGTTATCCTTTGCCGGGGTCCGGTCATCACCGCTGCCGATCTGGGGGCCGAGATGGAAGAAAAGTGCGTTATTCCCCCCACCTTGAGGGAACTTCCCTACCGCGAGGCCAAAAAAGAGATACTGGACTCCTTCAACAAACAATACCTTTCGAGCCTTCTGATGGTGCACCAGGGCAATGTCACCCATGCGGCCGGCCAATGCGGACTCGAACGCCAGGCCTTCCAGCAACTTCTCAGACGCTACGGAATAAAGTCCGAAGATTACCGCAACCAATCCTGATTCTACAGCGACCATTTTTTCGTCATTCCCGAATGTCTTTATCGGGAATCCAGGTTTGTATAGATTAGGATTAGTCTGGATTCCCGTCCCCGATCGAGTCGAGGACAGGCTCTGCGCGGGAATGACGGCTTTTTTACGCGAATGACGGTTTTTTACGAGTTCATCATTCCCCAACATATATTCCTTTCCGGGTGCAATAATATTATTGCATTTCACCCGATTGCACCAAAGCCTTCATTAAGTTTAACTCATTAAAATTATTTATTATCAATAGGTTATAAATATTAAACCACCATGGCACATAAGTTGCTTCCAGGGAAAGTGTTTATCTGTCCAATCGGTTTTAGTGAACATGGCCCTTATCCTGTCAATCAATGAAGAGAAAGATTCGCTTACCCTGGCCGAAAGGCTCCTGACTCGCGAGGGGCACCAGGTAACCTCCTTTGGAAAAGTCCGAGAGGCGGTGGAGTGGTTGAAGGACCATTTTCCTGATCTGGTCCTGGCCAGTGGGGGAAGACACGGGGAGAAGGCCAGAGAAACCGTGAACCTGCTGAAAAAAGCCGGTTTCATAGGGTCCAGAATCTTACTCCTGACCGGTCCGGGATCCCTTAGCTCGATTCGTAAGGCCTTCCAGAGGGAGGTCCGGGAGGTCATGTCAGCGACTTATGATCATGAGGATCTGGTCAGGATGATCAACTCGATAGTATAGGAATTTAATATTTGTTCATTAATACCCCTGCGGTGATGCTTGCCTGTAGGGAGTAATCCATCATAAGGAGGAAAATGGGATGAGGAAGGCAAAAGGAAAATGGAAGGGGTTGGGGAAGGGGGGAATCCTGGCCCTGGCTCTGTTGGTTGGCCTGCCGGTCATAACTTTTTTAACCGCCGGGGCCCAGGAAAAAACGGTCCAGGCACCGGCTCCCCTCTCGGCCGGAGGACCGGTTACCATTCAAGTGGATAAAACCCAATTAAACAACGGCGGGACCATCAACGTGACGGGCACGGCCCCTCCGGGGAAACCGGTTTACCTGGAAATTTCGGCCGAGAAAAAGGTCCGGGCCAACCTGTTTGACAACAAGCGGGATAAAGAAACGGGACAGATTCCTTATATTTTTTATCTCACCGATGAGATGCCGGCTTTTTATAAAATCATCGTCCCCAAGGACCTGAAAGGGAAAATAGAGGAGATTAAAAAAGAAGGACGGAAATGGTCCTTTTCCAAGGCCCTGAAGGATCTGGGGGCGGATATAGCCTATTCGGCCCCGGGGAAAATAAAGATCGATAAATACAAGACCTCGATCCTGGCCAGCGTTACCGGTTCCCGGGGGGAATTGCTGCCGGCCATGGATGAAAAAGAGAACAAAAAGAGGTCCATGCAATTGGTCAAATCCCGTTTCCGCGGTGTGGGCAAAGTGCTGGCCGCCGGGGTGGAAACCAGTCCGGATGGAACCTTCAAAGCCCAGGTTAAGTTGGCCTCCGGTCTCCCGAACGGCAATTACCGGATCATCGCCGTGGCCGACAAGAACCTGAAAAGCCAGCCGCAGGTTTTGGAAAACCGGGTCAGTTTCCCCACGGTTTACCTCTCCAATGCCGGGACCAGCATTAACCTGTTCTGGCCTTTTCTGTTGACCCTGGCCATAGCCATCTTCGGGGTCCTGATGGGGGCCGGCGGCGGGTTTATCCTCAACCCGTTGCTGGTGTTGCTCTGGCCGTTGCCGCACAACGTGGTGGCCGGGACGGTCATGCCCACGGTCTTGTTCTCCCAGGGCACGGGAATCTATAATTATTCCAAGATCAAGTTCATTAACTGGAAGGTCGGCGTCGGGGTTGGGGTGGCCATGCTGTTCGGCGGGTTCATCGGCCCGAAATTGACCGAGCTGATCACTCTGGACCAGTTTAAGTTTGTATTCGGCTGGATCCTGCTGGTTTTGGCCGGCCTGCTTATCTGGCAGACTACCCCTGGGTATATGTCTAAAAACAAAAAAGAGCAAGCCATATTGAAGGAATTTAAAAAACGGGCTGAAGAAGCGGCCAAGGCCAAGAAAGCTTAGGAAGGAGAATAATAATGGAAATTGAATTCTGGGGACAGAAATTTAAGGTTAATATGGTGATTGGGTGTATCGGCGGTTTCTTAATCGCTATTATCTCTTCCATGTTCGGGTTCGGGGGCGGTCCTTTCATGATGCCCCTCATGGCCATCGGCATGGGGCTGCCTATGTATGTGGTGGTGGGGAGCTCGCTTTTGGCCATCTTTTTCAATACCCTTATGGGGACCATGCAGCATTATCGCTTTGGTAATTTTGATTTTTTGTTTTTCCTGATCATGTTCCCGGCGGCCATCCTGGGAGGCTATATCGCCCCCCAGATCGCCAAACGGGTCAGCCCCCTGTGGGTCAAACGGATCGCCTCATTAGGGTTGATTATTTTGGGCCTGATTTTGTTGGGCATACTTTTTTAAAGGCAACATAGCGGTCTTTGAGTAAAGTGGATAAAAATGATTGGTTTTTTTTATTCTATGGACCATACTGAATCTTATGGCCCAGTGGGCCCCGCGAAGCATAAAAATCCCCCCTCCCTCACCCTCCCCCTCGATGGGGGAGGGAAGGGGTGGGGGTGGGGCACCACGAATTATAAAAATGGCTTTTACTGGACCCTGACCCCTGACCCCTGACACCAGAAGCTATTTTCGTACTTAAAGAAAAGCCTTAACCCCGAGCCAATCACTGCGGGTCCTGTTTGTGCGTTACCTGATCGAAGGAGGTTTGTTTATGCGCAAGGATATTTACAGCATCTGTTTTATGTGTACCGTCCGGTGTCCGATCAAAGTAACCGTTGAAGACGGGGCGGTAAAATGGGTCGAGGGGAATCCCCATCAGTTAAAGGGGGCTCTCTGCGCCAAAGGAAGTGCCGGTACGGCCCTTTTGAACGATACGGAGAGGCTCCGCTACCCCATGATACGGGAGGGTGCCCGGGGGGAAGGAAAATGGAAGAGGGTGAGCTGGGACCAGGCCCTGGATTACGCCGCCCAAAAGCTTAAGGCCGCCGTCGACCATTATGGACCTCAGACCGTGGCCTTCGGCGAGAGGCAGAATCTCAATACCCACCTCAGCAAGACCTTCATGCGGGCACTGGGGTCCCCCAACCATTTTACCCACGATGCCCTTTGCAAGGGATCGGTCAATACGGCCTTCCGGACCCTTACGGGGTATACGGATGCCGAAGTGGCCGTGGACTGGGTCAATACCAAGCATGTCATCCTTTACGGCCGGAACCTTTTCGAGTCCCTGGAGTTGAAACCTATCCAGGCCCTCCTGGAAGCCAAGGACAAAGGGGCCAGGATCACTTATATCGACATCCGATCCACGATCACGGCCTCCCATGCCGACCGCTTCTGGATGATCCGTCCGGGAACGGATCTGGCCCTCAACTATGCCCTGATCCACGTCATTTTGAGAGACAATCTTTATGACGAAGAATATGTCAACCGGTGGGTAACGGGGCTCACGGAATTAAGGGCCTTTGTGGAACCCTACACCCCCGAGTGGGCCGAAGAAGAAACAGGCATCCCGGCCGGAGAGATCGTCGCTCTGGCCCGGGAAGTGGGGGGGGAGAAACCTCAGGTGATCTTCCACTACGGGTATCGGGGGGCCAGCCACCTGGACGAGATCTATTTCCGCCGTTCCCTGGTCATTCTGAACGCCCTCATGGGAAGCATTGAGAGTAAAGGGGGACTGATCATCAAGAAAGGGCCTAAGGATGCCGGGTTCGGGTCCTTTGGAAAATTAGTCGATCAGAAAGACCTGCCTAAGCCCAAAGGGGAACGATTTGATGGGGCAGGGGGCTCCCGATTCCCCATCGCCGATCCGGCCCACGGGGTGGCGGCCATGCTGCCTTTGGCCATCCTGAACGAAGACCCCTACCCGCTCAAGGCCCTGATCATCCATCGCTTCGATCCCATGCTGTCCATTCCCGACTACAACCAGAATAAAAAGGCCCTTGATAAACTGGACCTGATCCTGACCATTGATATCAACTTCAGCGAAACCGCCTGGTACTCGGACGTTATCCTGCCCGAATCGATTTACTTGGAGCGGTCCGACTCGATCCAGATGGCTGCCGGGCCTAAACCTGCCTTGTATATGCGGCGCCAGTGTATCCCGCCCAGGTACGATACCAAGCCTTTTTGGGAAATCATCCGCGAATTGGCCAGGCGGCTCGACCTCGGCCGTTTCTTTCCCTATGATTCGATTGAAGATATCTGGGACCTCCAGCTCAAGGATATGGGCGTTTCCATTAAAGACTTTGAGGCCAAGGGCTTTGTAAGCCTGGCCAAAAACCCGATCCTCTGGGATCGAAAAGAGGGCCTCAAGTTTAAGACCCCATCAGGTAAAATCGAATTCGTCTCCAGCCTGATGGAGCAGAACGGTTTTCTCTCCTTTCTTCCTTATAAATCGGTAACGCCTCCCCCTGAAGGGGAGTTCAGGCTCACCGTAGGGCGCAGTGCGGTCCATACCCATGTCTCCACCCAGAATAATCCCTATTTGAATGAGCTGCTGCCCGAGAACGTTTTGTGGTTGAATACGGAGGAAGCCTCCAGATTGGGCATTGCCGACGGCCAATACGTGGAGGTTCATTCGGACCACGGTTTCGGGAGGCTCAAGGCCCTGGTAACGGATTTTATTCACCCGGAGGCGGTATTCATGCTCCATGGCTTCGGCCGGCAGGTCCCGGCCACCACCCGCTGCTACGGCAAGGGGGCCAGTGATACGGCCCTCCAGGAAAATGTGTCGGACGTAATCGGCGGAAGTCCCGGACTGCATGAGACCTTTGTCCGGGTAAGACCGGCATCGTAAACCGGCTGAAACAAAGATAACAAGGAGAAAGGCATGAGTGATTATTATCTCTTTCATGATAGCGCGAAATGTATCGGCTGTATGTCCTGCGAGGTCCACTGCAAGGAGAACAAGAGACTTCCTCCGGGCCCCAGGCTCTGCCGTATTGAAACCATCGGTCCCAAATGGGTGGGGAACATCCCCAAGGTGGATTTTGTTTTTATGCCCTGTTATCATTGTGACCGGCCCTGGTGTGTAGCGGCCTGCCCCACAGGGGCCATGCAGAAAAGGACCGGGGACGGGATCGTTTTCGTGGACCACAACCTTTGCGTGGGCTGCAAGGCCTGTATGCGGGCCTGTCCCTGGGGTGCCCCCCAATGGGACCCGGAAAAGGGGAAGGCCGTCAAGTGCGATTATTGTCTGGACCGGGTGGACCAGGGTCTGGAACCGGCCTGCGTGGCCAAATGCGTCACCAAGTGTCTTCATTTCGGCAAACCTGAGGAAGTGGTCGATGCCCGTAGAATGCGTCATGCCAGGGCCATGGCCGCCATGGCCACGGAAGTAACCCTGCGGCAGCCTGTTAACGGCCCCAAAGCCAAGCCGATGAAACCGAAGAGGAAGCAGGCCCAGGACCCGGTTGAGGGGTCATAATCTATAAGGGATGTGTTCATTGGGAATCAGAGATGAGTAAGCCGACCTGTCTGGTCTTCCAAACCTACAACCGATTGGCGGAGTTGATCGACTCGGGGGTTCTCACCCATCCCAGGGTGAAGCGAAGGGCCGAAGACCTTCTCGATCTGCTCAAGGATGTCTGCACCGGAAGCAGCGGCCCGAATCATCTGCAAGCCATCCTCAAATCAGTAGCCACCATCCTGATCGAAGAACCGGAGGCGTTCTCCGGAGAAATAAAGAGGATTGTGGGAGAACCCCTTGAATCGCACCAGGAGGTTTTCGTAAGCCATATTGAAACCCACAATTGCCCCACCGGCGACTGCGACTTCCTGACCCCGGCCCCCTGCCAGATGGCCTGCCCGGCCGGTATCGATGTGGCCAGCTATGTGGGTCTTATCGGCGAAGGTCGGTATGCCGAGGCCGTGGAGATTATCCGCCGGGACAATCCCTTTCCCTGGGTCTGCGGTCTGGTTTGTACCCACCCCTGCGAATTTGTCTGCGTCCGGGGAAGGATCGATTCCCCCATTGCCATTATGAATTTGAAGGCCTTTGCCGCGGAGCGGGCCGTTTCCGAAAGGACTTATAAAAATCCCCCCAAAGCGGAAGACCTGGGCTTTAAGGTGGCCGTGGTCGGTGCCGGTCCGGCCGGTCTGACTGCAGCTTATTACCTGGCCCTGAAAGGCTACCGGGTGACGGTCATCGAAGCCCTGGCTCAGGCCGGCGGGATGATGATGGTGGGGATACCCCGGTATCGGCTCCCCAGGGAAGTCATCGACCGGGAGGTGGCCTTTATTGAAGAATTAGGGGTAACCTTCCGGTTCAACACCAGGCTGGGGCGGGACACCACCATCGATCAATTACGATCCGAAGGCTTCCAGGCCTTCTTCCTGTCATTGGGCGCCCATGCTGCTATGGATTTGGGCATCAAAGGGGAAAAGGATTTCCCACAGGTCATCGATGCCATATCCTTTCTGCGCCATGTTTCCAAGGGTGAGCGGCATATCCCCGGTAAGACGGCGGCGGTGATCGGCGGGGGGAACGTGGCCATCGATGCCGCCAGGTCCCTGATCCGGCTCGGCTGTGAGGATGTGCTTTTGCTTTACAGGAGGACCCGTTCCGAGATGCCTGCCAACGAGGAAGAGGTGAAGCAGGCCGAAGAAGAGGGGGTAAGGCTCTCTTTTCTGACCATTCCTGTTGAAGTCCTCGGGGCTGACGGAAAAGTGACGGGACTCCGCTGTCTCCGGGCCAGGCTGGCCGAGCCGGACGAGAAAGGCCGCCGGAGACCTGTGCCGGTCGAGGGGAGCGATTATGTCATCGAATTGGATGCCGTCATCTCGGCCATCGGCCAGCGGATTGACCCTGAAGGTCTGGATTCCGTTACGGACCTCCACTGGACCAAATGGGGAACTCTGATAGCCGATACGATCACCTCGGCCACATCCGCAGAAGACATCTTCTCCGGAGGAGACCTCGTTACAGGACCGGCCACCGTGGTGGAGGCCATCGGGGCCGGAAAACGGGCCGTAGAAGGCATCGACCGGTATCTCCGGGGACTGCCTCAACCCAAGATGCCCCCCGTGCCGTCCCGGCGGATGCGAGCGGCCCTGAGCGAGGTCCCGGCCCAGACCAAGATGGCCCTCCGCCGGCCGGAGATGCCCTTTCTCGGTCCGGAAAGGCGCCGAATCACCTTTCAGCAGGTCGAATTGGGGTACGACGAAGCCACGGCCAGGCAGGAGGCCAAACGCTGCCTGCGCTGCGACATCTGCAAGCGCTGCGGGAAATGCGTTAAAATTTGCCGGGAACAGATGGGGATCGATGCCCTCCAGTTCGGGCATGTGGATTTTGGAACCCCCGGGTTGACGGATTTCCGGATCACCGCCGAGCGCTGTATCCTCTGCGGGGCCTGTGCGGCCAATTGTCCGACCCGCGCCATGACCCTGGAAGACCGGGAGGGAGAGCGGGTCTTAAGCCTTTGCGGTACGGTTTTATGCCGTGAAAAACTGGAAACCTGCCACCGCTGCGGCGCTGTGGTGGGACCTGCCCGGTACCTCGAATACGTAAAAAAGCGGACCTCGGCTGTCCAGGAGGCCTTTGCCGGCAGCCTTCTGTGCGAGAAATGCATCCGGCAGCTTACGGCCCAATCCAAATCGGGCATCACCATTCCCTGAAAAAGGAGATAAGACCATGTCCGCCTTCCGCCAAGGAGAAAAGGTGCTGATCCATCAAAGATCCGAAGACCCGAGATGGGAAGACTACATGAATGAATATGTGGGATACAAAGGGGTAATCACCGACCCTGACCGGGTGATCAACGATCCGGAAGCCCTGGTCGAGGTCACCCTGGAGGGGATCGGCGGCACCCACCGTTTCCCCCAGGACTGCCTGCGTAAACTCGTCTGACTCAAAATTCCCTATATTTTTGGATCTGGGATTTCCTCCCGAAGAAGCCGCTGTTCTTCAAATGCGTTCCGATTGAATGGAGATTCCCAGTTTTCTCCCCAACAAAGACATGGGGATACCAAGTTCTCTTAGCGCCCGGTAACAAAAAAGACTTCGCGCCGCCCAAGTTTGCCGGACCTTCCCTTGGCCCATACCGCCTCCGCGGGCGGCCGGCCTTACGGCCTGATCGAGAATGTGGTGACCCATAAGAACTACCGAAGGCGCGGGCATGGAAAGGCCGTCTTGCATCATGCCCTCAATTATGCCTGGTCCAAAGGCTGTTATAAGGTCATGTTACTTACGGGTCGAAAGGATGAATCCACCTACCGCTTTTATGAATCGGCGGGTTTTGACCAAAACGCCAAACAGGCCTTTCTGGCCAAACCGCATCCGGATGAATAATGAGCAGTTTTGTTGCCGGGCTACGCTTTTGTATGGGTCGTGGTTACTTCGGCTAACAGTCTGTTATCCTTTCCGGTAATACGCGTTCTGATAACCAGAATATTCCTCCCCCTGCGGACAAATCGGGCCTCAGCCTTAATTTCTCCATCCTTTTGATTACCGACCAGAGTCGTGTGGAGATCAATCGCCAAGGGGAACCCCTTCCCGTCATCCCCGATGGTTTGCCCCTCGATGGCCAGCACCGAGGCGGTAACATCCGCCAGCCAGATCATGGCGCCGGCTTGAACCGTACCAAAAGGGTTGAGGATGCCCGGGGTAACCGGCATACGGCTGATTACGTAATCCGTATTTCGTTCCTCGATAAAAAATTCGATACTTCCGGCTCTTTTAGCAGAATTAATGTGTTCTTGCAGTTTATTCATTGAAGGCTGTCACTAATCCCTCACCGACCTCAAAGGGTTCTTTCCAGGTTAATGGTTTTAGAGGGGCTGAATCGGTTCGCGCTGAAGAAATGGGTCAGTTTGGAATCATCCCGGTCGACCAGGGTGTTTACTTTTCGAACGCCGAGGCTTTTCAAATGATCCATAAATTCATTGATCAGCCGCTCACCGATACCTCTATGCCGATAACGGGGATCAACGCCGATGGTATCCAGGGTTGCCTGTTCCTGGAAAATACCAAATTCTCCCATATAGAGTTCCCCCATTACAAACCCAATCACCGTTCCATTTTCCTCAGCCACCAGCGACGTAGGCAAATATTCTTTGGATTTAAAAAGCCTTTCAAACTTCATTTCGTAGTACCCCGGCCGGGAAGCCTTGAGGACTTTCTCGTCAATCCCGACCACTGCGTCAAAATCGTCAACCTTCATGAGTCTAATTTTAATGGTGCTTTCATTCATGGAAACTCCTTTCTCTTTAGAGTCATATCTTGAGGCTGTTGAAACTGGATTTCGACATCGGACAAAGATTCCATTCACCGTATTCAGCCAGGTCTCGGCTTCGGCGGTCCACCTTACCTTTGCCATATCTTGATCCGGTGTTTCATCTCTTCATTTGAGATGACTCGACCGTTTCTAACATCTTTGAGACCTCTCTCGACCATTCGCTCAAATGCGAGCTCACGGATTATCTCGTCGTAGGACGCATCATCGGGTTGTGATTCTATGATTTCCTTCATCTTCTGTTTAGCCATCGACATTGGAATTCCTCCTTTGGAAGAGAAGCACCGACCATTTGTCTTTTTTCGTTGACTTATGGTTTGCCAGCTCCTTACAGTTTCATGTAACCCATTATAAATGATAAATATTATCTTAACAAATGATTTTTATCGATTAATACACCCGGACGTAAAGAGCGTCACGATCAAAACGGTCAAGTGCCCTCTTATCGTGATTTGCTTTACCCTTTATCCTGGTTGTGATATACCGTATTGAAAACGGGATAAACCCTCATTTCCTGATGGGGCTCCGCGAAGCATGAAAATGGATTCAAGGTCCAAGGTGTTCGCATTTGGAACTTGCATCTTGCATCTTGAAACTTTATTTTCGCACTAAACCCTGCCCAGGGGAGACAATAGGCCGATGAGTGAGGATAAGTACCGGGTGGTTATTGCCGAGGATTACACCATCCTGCGGAAAGGGCTGAAGGCCTTGTTGATGACCTATCCGCGGATGGAGGTGGTGGGTGAAGCCCAAAACGGACATGAGGCCATCCATCAGGTGGAAACGCTGAAACCGGACCTGTTGCTGCTGGACCTCTCCATGCCCCGTCTTAACGGTCTCGATGCCATCCGGGAGATCAAGAAGAAATCCACCCAGACCAGGATTTTGGTCCTGACCGTTCACAAGGAAGAAGATTACATCCTGGCGGCCTTCGAAGCCGGAGCGGACGGCTATATCCTCAAGGAGGCCAGCCACAACGAATTTGAAGTGGCCCTGGACAGCGTGTTGTCCGGTAAACGCTATATGAGCCCGGACATTTCCGAAATGGTTATTGAAGGCTACCTCCTCGGGAAAAAGTCCATCAAAAAAGAAACCTCCTGGGATACCCTGACAACCAGGGAGCGGGAGGTCCTGAAACTGGTGGCCGAGGGTCACACCAGCAAAAAGGTCGCCGAGATCCTTTTTCTCAGCGTCAAGACCGTGGACAGGCACCGGGCCAATGTGATGAAAAAGCTGAACCTCCACAGCACGCCGGCCCTGACGGCCCTGGCCATCGAGAAGGGGTTGATCAGCCGCTAAGGCCTCTCCGCACCCGACCAGAGGGCCGAGATGATGGTGCCCCGTCCGGGGGCGGTCTTCAGTTTGAAGGTGCCACCGGATAATTCCGTCCGGTCCTTCATGCTGGACAGACCGAATCCCTTCTGATCGGAATCAACCTTCAAAAACCTTTCCTGATCGAATCCCTGACCGTTGTCTTTAATCTTGAATTCAAGGGACTTTCCCTTACGGCCCAGGCGGATTTCGGCCTCTTTGGCCCGACTGTGCTTGGCTATGTTGTTCAGGGCTTCCTGCAAGATTCGAAAAATAACGATTTTTAAATGTTCCGGGACTTCCGTCTCCT
>JACRBX010000156.1 GCA_016219225.1 Deltaproteobacteria bacterium | reverse complement strand
GACTGCCGAGATCTTTGATCGAGTGGATGGAAGGATAGGCGCTCAAGATCAGTTTGATGGTCCAGGAATTGTAAGCGTTGACGTAAAAAGCGAACTGTTCCTTTGGGGAAAGGGTCTTTGGGTCGACTTTCTCTAAAACACTGAGATATCGATCAAGCTTGGTTTCTTCCTTTTTGAATCCCTGATAATTCACCACCCCGTTTGTAACATACTTCTGCAGGAGCTCGCCGTACAATCCGTGATCAACCCTGTCAGACGATATGGCAAACAACCCCCCAAAAGCCAGCCCCTGGATGACGATGAAAATCAATCCGGCAAGGTAGCGCGTATTTGATTTTTTCATTTCAATCCTCTCCCTCTGAACCTTTCGGCGATTTGGATTTTTATCGATTGAAATAAATCAAGCTTCTTGCCTTCATTTTCCCCTTTATTCTTTCTTTTTATGAACATAATACGGGCTTTTTTCCAGTCTGCCCTTGTAAATCGTATGGCTATGCAACTCGGAGGCCATCATGATATATGCGCCGGAGAAATCTTCCAGGCTGTATTGGCAGAGAAGCAGGGCGTTTTCTATAGGAGGCATACGGTTTGGTCCTTCCTCCAAAGCCCTGAGGGCCGCCAAGTCCCACCCTTTTCGCACGGTCCAGATCATATCGCCCACCACTCTTATGTTATCGGCTTTCCCGGCAAAACCTGCCAGGTAGTTTATCATGTCATTCGGCGAATTCTTTCCCTCGGTTACGTTCAACCTGCCGTTCTTGATCCAGGTCGCAACGGGATTTCTCTCCCGCTCCAACTTCGCCAGGAGTTTCCTGCCTTTTTCAGGAGGCATGACAGCAAGCACAACTTCTTTCTGTCGGAGCCCTTCAAGAATGTAAGGCACGGATACCTCCAACGCCGCCTCTTTCCCCGAGTAAAAATGGGTCAGGTGTGAACCGTCAGGTGCCTTTTGTTCTCCGAAACCTAATGATTTCAGCCGATGATTTTGTGAGCCCCGAAGAAGTTCTTCCAGATCGCTCATATGAAAACGTCTCTCCCGCTTTCCGCCCAACCTGTAGCACTTGAGTGTACCGGAATTGGTCCAGCGTCTTATGGTCATCTCGGAGACGTTCAGAAACCCAGCCGCAGCCTTTATATCCAACAGGGGCTCTATCTTATATGGTTCCCTCTCCTTCCGTATTGAAACGGAAACACCTCCTGATTTCATGACTGATCCAGAGGAATCAGGAGCAAAGCCCCGGTTTTCCGTAGCGACTCATCCGCTTCTTTCAAACATCTTTCTTTCACGGTTCTCAAAATTCGGCTCGCCGCAGTTTCCTGCCAAAACCACTGGCTGAATTCACTGCTTCCCGGCAAAACCGGACCGGGCTGGGCCGTGACGGCTTCGAAATAAAACGCTTTGAGGTCCTGGGAGGCAAGCCGGAGGGCCGTGGCGAGAGAGAAGTTTGCGTCCGGGATCTCCAGCTTCTTTCCTGATGCAAAAGTGGCGAGCAATTCCAAAGCCGCGTCAGGGCCAAATTCCACCACCGCCGAGCGGTCGTATTTTTCGATACTCAGGTCGTACCAGGGGCGGAGGTCTGCGACTTCGCGATTTAAAGCCGCACGCAGCCTTTCTATGTCGGTTACTTGCCTGATTTCGGACGCGAAGCTCACCGGACAAGACCAGCCTGCCGGATTTTTGTCAGCCCCGGCTGTATCTTCAGGTGCCTCATCGGGAAAATCTACGAGTACCGGACCCTCAGGTGCATCCAGAAGATCGAGTGCCGTCAGGAGCACTCGACGCTGGAATACCGGATTTTCTGGGGCTCCCAATGGACGACCGAGTTCAAAGGGAACCCAGAGTGCCCTGGGAGGGCGGATAATCTCGGTGTGCTCCCGGATCAGACTGATCTGAGTAGTGGGGATTCCTTCGCCTTCCAAATAATGCGCCAGCGCACCCACGGCGCGCGTGCAGAAAGGTCATACCGGTACCAAGAGGACCGCATCCACCCGGTCCCCTTTCAAGAGCCTGACCAGATTCCGGGCTGCCGGTTCCATTTCAGCCGGGTCGGTAGCACCCATGAAAGAGTAGTGATAGGCGGCCACACTTTCGATGATGCCTTCAATGGCGAGTTCCCGTAGCCGGTCCAGAGGAAAAACGACGTTCCAGTCTCGCTGGAAGCCGGTACGGTCAAAGTTGGTGGAGATATGCGTCATCACTAAGTCTTTTGCTTTGGTATCCCCTGGGATTACCCGGTAGTCTCCGCTCATCCCCTCAAATGGTCGATCTCCTCGCCGCTGGAGTCCTGCGGTTGAAATCAGGGAAACTCGCCTGTGTGCAAGAGGTTGTCCCGAGACCCACGGTTGGTTTTTAAAGGAAGGACAAGGAAGTTTGGCCAGGTGAGATCGCATAGGCTCCGGCATTCGGTCGAGTCGAGCCATGGGAAGACTCCTTTCTTTCAATACAATTTAACAATTTTAGATAATCCAAAAATTACACTTTTTAGATTTATTTTGATTTACTTTGCTATACAATGTGATATACATATAATTTATTTTAACTTCATCGTAAATAGGATAAATCCTGTATTTCTTTAAAATAAATCCTGTATTTGCTTTTTATCGTTAACAAAGGAGGACAGTATGGCCAGAATCGGTTTTGCTCTGGATACGAATGATTGCTTCCCTATAAGGAGACGGTTCAAAAACTGGGGATCACCTATCCCGTCGGCTACGAATTGGATGCGGAGGAAATCTCCAAAATAACCGGCGCTTATTATGATTCGGGAAAAAAGTTACTCCAGGCGGCGGGTTTTGTCATTCGCCCGGATAATACAGTCGCTGTCGCCTGTTACAGTACGGGACCGATTGGCCGCCTCGTAGCAAAAGACGTCCTCAATCTGGTCAGGTTCTATAAGAGCAAGAGCTAACCAAGACGTCGATTGGGTTGAGATCATCCTTTAAAAACCAGCACCTTCAAATCAAGCACTAATTGAAGCCCCCCATGGAGACTTCATAACCTATTGCCGTTCGTTATATAAAATTTCTTAGTGTTCTCGCATTTTTCTATTTTTTCTGCTTTTCAGGGATTCAAAGGCCAGCAGAAAAGCCCCTATCAGACTTTTCTTTCTGGGTTTAAAGTGGACATGGGTGCTATCGATATCGTCGCCGATTTCCAACTCAAAAGAAGGCGACTTGGTAACCGACAAAATCTGGGAGGGATAAACGCTGCGGTGTCCGGTCATCAGGAAGCTGATGACGCAGGCCACGGCTGCATAGGGGGCAATTTGGGGACCGAAGAGTTCCACGGCCATGATGCTGGCGGCAATAGGGGTGTTGGCCGCCCCGGCCAACAAAGCCACCATGCCGATGGCTGAGAAGGTGGCTATATCCAAGCCCCAAATTTGGGCAAAAAGGTTTCCGGCCGTTACTCCGATGAAAAAAATGGGGGTAACAATCCCGCCACTACCTCCAAAATTAAGGGTGATGCTGGTGAAGATGATTTTCAAGATAAAAGCATACCAGACCATATTTAGACCTTGCAAGGTGTCTTCTATGGAGGACAATCCCAAGCCCAAATATCGGTCTGAAATGGCCAGGGCCAGACCAGCTAAAAGAAGACCTCCTAATATCCCTTTAAAAGGAGGCCAGATTTTTAAGCGATCGGACAGCTTTTTCCCCAACTTTAATAATTCAATCAAGACAAAGGAAACGATTCCGAAAAAAATACCGGCCAAGGCGACCTTAATGAAAAACAATTCTTTAAAAACCGGGATCAGGTGCATGGGATGATAATAGTAGGTAATCCCAATGGCCGATGAAACCTGATAAGAGGTGACTCCGGCAATAAAACAAGGAAAAAGGACTTCGTAGAGGACGTTCCCTACCATAAGCACCTCTACCCCGAAGATGGCCCCGGCGATAGGAGTCCCGAAGACACTGGCAAAACCGGCACTGATCCCGCAGATGACCAGCTTTTTCCGGTCCAAGTCATCAAATCGAAAAAGGGAAGCAAAGATGGAGGCCAGGCCGGCGCCTATCTGGGCACAGGGGCCTTCTTTTCCTGCCGACCCTCCGAAAGCCAGGGTGATGACCGTGGTGATCAATTTAATGGGAACAACCATCGGGTTGATCTTTCCGGATTGTTTGTGGACGGCTTCAATAACCTTTTCGGTCCCGTGCCCTTCCGCCCCCGGGGCCAGATATTTAATCATTAGGGCACTCAAAAAAAAGGCGATGGGCAGGAAAAGAAAATAATAAGGAGAAACATGGGTCTGGAGGGTTGCCCATTCCAAAATCTTTAAAAAGAAGGCGGTGGCCACACCAACGATCACCCCGATGGCCGTGGACAGGACAAACCACTTTAAGATACTGATAAAAATAACCGATTCCTCGGCAATTTTTGCCTTAACCCGGTCGTGATTTTTTTTAGTGTATAATTTCATCTTGGAAATGGTATTTTTCCTGAATTTCGGAATGCCCGATTTCCTTCTCAATTAGAAAGCCGGAATTTTTGTCTAACTCTTCATAATAAAATGGCCGAGAACCCATTAGTGGTTTCTCGGCCAACCTGCGGAAGAGAGGAATGCAGGTTTACTACTTCTTCATTTTTTTCATAAAGATAGATTCAGCCTTGTTCGCGGCGTTTTCGGCCTTTTCAGCAGCCTCCTCCGCCCAGTCAGCCGCCTTTTCAGCTTTGCCGCCGGCAATTTCCGACTTTTGGGCAGCAAGGTCAGCCTTCTTGGCCGCGGCTTCAGCCAAACTTGCCGCCGTTTCAACCCGCTTCGTTAACGATTCTATCCTTTTAACATCTACGGTCGGGGCAGGTGCGGCAGGGGGAACAGGTGTAACTTTCATGGGGGAGGCCACCGCTTCTTTAGAAGCCGAACATCCGGCACTGAAAGCAAATAGAAACGATAGGACTGACAAGGCCACCATGAATTTCATCAATGGCTTAAAGGAGAGCATTTTTATTCACCTCCTCTCCCGAATTATGTTAAAATAAACGCTCTTGATTTTTGTAGAAATGATTGGTACACTAATTACTATTATATTCAAAAAATGATGTCAAGAATTTTTTTATTTTTTAAGGTGAAAAATGGACCAATCAGAATTAATAGCCGAAACCATTGATAATTTAAGAAGGGTCTTTCAGGCTATTCAGGAATATTCCAAAAAGGTCGAGCATACCACCGGGCTTACCAGTCCCCAACTTTGGGCCATCAAGGTCCTGGCCGAAACCGCTCCGATGATGGTTTCCGAATTGGCCCGTCGGATGTATCTTCACCCGGCTACCGTAGTCGGAATCCTGACCCGCCTGGAGTCTCACGACCTGATAAAAAAGACCAGGTCAAAGGAGGACCGTCGGGTTGTCTGGGTGGAATTGACCGTCAAAGGTAAGGATCTGGTCGCTGCCGCCCCAGAAGTGGCTCAGGGTTTACTGGTTGTGGGGTTGGAAAAAACGCCGCTAAGCGGGCTAAAGGAAATTAACAAAGGTTTGAAACGGTTGGTTTCGATTTTGGGCGCCGATGGTACTCTCCCACGTCTTATTCTGTCTCAGGAAGTAAGCCTCCCTCTCAAACGAAAAAAAGGAGCTACGCCAATAAAGATCAAACCTTTACGGTAAGGAGATAATGGTAAAGAGAGAAAGGGAAATCCTTAATAAAACTATTTGGAAAACGGATTTCGGATGTTTTAAGAACTTGTTTTTACAAAAATTGTGTTTACAATTTATTAAAATAGGGAAGAAAATTAATGAACGGTATTCTATTATCGTGAGCCCATGCTCTTTATTTCTTATATTTGTTGCCCTCTGGGCGATCAAGAAAGGCAGGCGCAGGGATGGTAAGGAAGATTATGGTTTGTCTGGTGACGGCCTTTATGGTGTTGGGGACCTGGATCGTTATGGCTGTTGCCCTGGAGATTCCCCGAATGAACAAAGAAGAACTCAAATCAATGCTTGGGAATCCGGATGTGGTGGTTATTGATGTCCGGACCTTCTTTGACCGGAAAATGAGTACTAATCAAATCAAAGGGGCGGTTCGAGAAGATCCCAATCCAACCAAGGTCAAATCCTGGGCCAAGAAGTATTCCAAGGGAAAAACCATTGTTCTCTATTGTGCCTGACAAGATGAGGCGACCAGTGCCAGTGTGGCACAGAAGCTTATCGGTCTGGGATTTAAAAAGGTCTATGCCCTCAAAGGGGGTTGGCGTGAATGGGACGGGGCGAATTATCCGACTGAGCGGAAATAGAATGAGCTACGGCTCATGTACACGAGCAAATAACGAGGGTGTCTTCAAGGGTACTACAGAAAAAGATGTCGATAAGACGTTTAGAATCGTTGATAAACGTTATCCTCATGGCCGCTGTTGTTTTGACCCTGGGGCTTTTTATCCTTTGGAGCTACAAGGGATGGGAGGAGCAGTCCGGTCGTTATTACCGTTATGGAAAGACTGGTTCACACCACATTGCCAACATAACCGTCAACCTCGGTGGAATACCGAAGCAAGAGCACTGCCGGACGTGTCATCCCGAGGGAAGGGCCGCAGTCCGGATAGATTCCTCTCTCCCAGGGCGCAACCATCCGAATATCGCTCCCCATTCGATGGTTGACCTGGGATGCACGGCCTGCCATTTGGGCGAAGGGATGGCTGCCGATCTCAAGATATCCCATGGCCGGACGGATAACGAATCCCGAAAAGTCTTGGCCGGGGAAGACCTGCAAGCCAGTTGTTATCAATGCCATGAATTGAAACCACTGCCTGGAGCGGATAAAGCCTGGCAAGGGTTTCGTTTGTTTTCCGAAAATGCCTGTGATACCTGCCACACCAGCAGCGGTGTAAAGGGCGCCAGCTATGGCCCGGATCTTAGTGATGCCGGTTCTTTCCTTGGGTTGATGCAAATCAGGACGGCTATCGAGAATCCCACGGCAAATCTTGAGAACTCCATCATGCCGAAATTCAGCCTTGCGCCGGAAGAAGTGAAGGCCCTCTCTTATTTCCTGAAAAGCCGGTTAAAAGAGCCTTACTACGAAACCCCGATGTTACGCCTGTTGAAGAAAAGGGAGCAGGAAAGGCTGGAGAAAAAGAGGCCAATCAAAGGCCTTCCGACAGGAAAGGCCTTATTAAAGGAAAAGAAATGCCTGGCCTGCCACAAGTTCAGGGAATCCGAAGGCCAGATCGGACCGGACCTTTCCTTTATGGCCTTTATGCGGCCGGGAGGTTATATCCGGAATTTCCTGCACAGCCCTGGAATCGAAGTCCCCGGGGCCATCATGCCGCGAATTTCAATGGACCAAAGAGAGGAAGAGGGACTCCTCTTCGTCCTTCAATTGAAAGAAAGGAATCATTTTCATGGGGGGAATCCCAAAAAGGCTTATATGATGCTCTGCCAAAGGTGCCATGCCGCCCGCGGTGATGGGTTTGGTCTCATTGAGCCGAACCTGGCCACCTTTCCCCGGGCATTCCGTAACAACGCCATGTTTTTCAAGTCTATTCCGGATACCAGAATTACGGAAAGCATAACCAGGGGTATTCCGGGCACCTCAATGCCGCCCTATGGGGGGTTGTTGGGACAGGAGATCATCCATTCGCTGGCAGACCTTCTCTTTAAGGTATTCATCAGAACGGAAAGAAGGATTAAGATGATAAATACACCTCCGCCCAGACCAACCACCTTGCCGCTGCATGAAGAGAACCTCTCTACATTTAGAAAAAATTGCTCGCTCTGCCATGGTTTTCAAGGTAAGGGGAAGGGACCGGCCTATCTGAAATACCTGCCCAGACCGAGAGACCTCACCAATTATCCATATTTTAAATCACTCACCGATGAGCGGATTGCAACCGCCGTAACTTACGGGATTCCAGGAACCGAAATGCAGCCCTTTGTTGACAATCTCCGACCGGATTCAATCTGGGGACTGGTCAGTCTGATTCGAAAATTTTCCAGTAGGCAAGGAAACGATGACGACACGCGTTAGCCGACGGGAATTTCTATTCAACTGGCTGGTCATGGCCGGCCTGGGGGCCGTAGGGACGGCCTTCGCCTGGATTTTCGGCAATGTCTGGACAGCCGCCTCCCGATTCTCTTCAAGCAGTTGGGTTCAGATCTCCCCGATGGACCGCTTTGCGCCCGATTCGTTGACCCCTTTCCCGGAGCACAAGATCGCCATCGTCAGATCTTCTCGGAAAATCGGGGCCATCAGCCTGGAATGTACCCATTTGGGCTGTCTTCTCAATGTGATCGACCAGGGATTCTTTTGTCCCTGCCATGGCAGCGAATTCGGCTCCCGGGGCCAGGTCTATTCAGGTCCGGCCACAGACCCGCTTCCCTGGCACGAAGTAACTGAGCGGGATGGCAGACTATGGGTGCATATCGGAGAAAAATTGACGAGACCGAGTTGGCTTGAAATAGAAAGATCGGTCCTTGATCGAACCCCGGGGGATGAGGCGGGAAGGAAAGGTTGAAGATGAATTTTCTGAAACACCTCCATCCGCCGATGATTCGGGTAACGACCCTGCAACCCATCACGACTCTCGGTCTGGGTATCATCTGCCTATCCTGCTTTATTTTGCTTGTTGTGACCGGGATTACACTCCTCCTCTATTACGTTCCCTATCAGGATGTGGCCTATGACAGGATACTGCACATCATGACTACTCTGCGTTATGGCGGAGTGGTGCGCAATCTTCATTATTTGGCGGCTAATGTCCTGCTGATCGCAGGTTTCCTGCACCTTTCAAGGGTTTTTTTCACCGGGGGCTATCGGGGACGTTATCTGAACTGGGTCTATGGGCTGGGCCTGTTGACTCTGATCCTGGCGAGCAATTATACGGGCTACCTCTTGCCCTGGGACCAGACGTCCTATTGGGCGATCAAAGTAGGTTCAAATCTTGCCTCCTACTTCCCTGTCATCGGCCCCTCAATTCGAGGGTTTCTCCTGGGCGGCCAGGAAATCGGGACCGACACCCTGAGCCGGTCCTTTGCCTTGCATGTCGCCTTCCTGCCTTCCCTGTGGATACTCTTTATTGCTTTGCATCTCTGGCGTATCAGAAAAGCCGGGGGCTTGGCAGCCCTCAAGGAGCCGGACCCTGAGAGAATAGCTTCTTCGCCGATACTCTTTAAAGCGGAATTGGCTGTCGGCCTTCTGACCCTTTCCTTTCTACTCGCCCTGGCGCTTTTCATTGAAGCCCCCCTGTCGGGCAGGGCCGATCCTCTGCGTCCGCCCAATCCGGCCAAGGCGCCCTGGTATTTTGTGGGCATCCAGGAAATGGTCAGTCACTCAGCCTTGTTCGGCGGCATAATTGTGCCGTTAGTCATCGGCCTCTTTTTAGTCTTCTGCCCTTCACTGGATCACTCAAACCAGCCGGGCGGCCGATGGTTCGTGAAGGAACGGCTGATCCTTAACCTGGTTTTCGCTTTTATTTTTTTAAGCCAATTACTGGCGATCGTTGTCGGTTATTGGTTTCGTGGGAATAATTGGCTTTTTAGGGTTCCCTGGTAAGAAAAGAAAGGAGAAAGGACCATGAAAACTGTCATGAAATTCATAATATTCGGGTTGTTGTTCCTTTTTATGACCCCTATCGTCTTAGCGTCAAATCAGGAAAAAGAAATACAGGCCCTGTTAAAAATGAATCTTAAAGAACTCACGGCAAGGTCAATGGCCCTGGTGGCCAAAAAGTATCCGGGGGAAAGCTGGGAAAAGTATAATTTCCCAAAGTACGTATACATCAATGACTCCGTTTTGGTAGGCTACAAGATTGCGGTCAAGGAACCAAAACTACTGGCAAATTTTCCCTGTTACTGCTTCTGTGAAGAGATGGGACACAAGAACCTTTCTTATTGCTTTCTCAAACAGGGCACTCTTGGTAAATTTGACAATCATGCAGCCAACTGCAACGTCTGCAATGCCCAAACGATGCATGCTTTTTTATTAAATGAACTGGGGGTTTCAGTTGGCCGGATAAAAATAGAGATGAAAAAGATTTACGTCGGGCATTAGATTTTTATTAGTCTGGGAACAGTACATTATCAGGAATCAACCGTCTGCTGGCTCGCGCCATACGGGATGAGCGTCCTTTTGCCTTAACCCAGATAGACCGTTAGACGAATTCGGGGATAATTTGGCTTTTTAATGGTGACCCCTTTTTAAAGATCCAATATAATTTAAACCCTGCTTCTGCCGGAAGTCGGTGACTTTTTTTCTAACCGGGCAGAGGAGAGGTTACAGACTATCTCGGCTCCGATGAGGAATATGCAGGCAGAGTAAAAAACCCATAGCAGGAAAATGACGAAGGTCGAAAGCGATCCGTAGATGGCGCCGTACTGGGCCGCAGCCGTGATGACGTAAAGGGTGAAGAGGTGCCTGGCAATTTCGAGGAAAACCGAGGTGAAAAAGGCCCCCCGGAAAGCATGTCGCAATGAAACCTTCTTCCCTGGTAAAAACTTATACAGAAAGGAAGCCACGATGAAGATGACAAAAACCGGCATGACGAACTTAATGAAAAATACTGTCAGCTTGCCGATCCCAAGGACAGGAAAGACCTCCAAAAAGGAATGAAGCATCTGTATGGCAGAGGTAGCGGCGAAGGAAACGACGATCAGCACAGCGATCAGGGTTATGATGAAAATGGAGAAGAATACCGAAATAAAAAAAGGGCGTTTCTCCTTTTGCTTGAAAATATTGCGGACTGCCGATTCCAGAGTCATATAAAACTGATACGAAAAGTAGGCATAAATGATAAAGGTGAAAATGCCGACCCGTTTGTACACGACAAGTGCTGTCAATTGTTTTGAGATCTCTGATGTGGCGGCAGGAAAGAATCGCAGCAGCCTTGCGGAAAAGAACTCGAAGAATTCTCCGTTTTCCCCCAAAAAATATCCCAGGAGGGAGATAAGAAGAAGACCGAAGGGGACAAAAGACATAAGAAAAAAATAAGCGACTGAGCCTGCGAGAAGAGGACCGCCGTCTCTAAAAAAATCGAGGAAGCTCTTGAAGATCAGTTTCACTTCCGGCCGTTTCTTATTTATGCCCTTAACGTGTAACCAGTTCTCTTTTTCTCGCAACACCTGCTACGACAATAATCCTTTTTAACCCAGCATAGTAACATTCCGGCCAATAAACAGAAAAGCAGTTTATTGGCCCGCCGGCCGCTTGAGAACGCGACCATTGGCAAATCGGAGATGGAGGTTATCTCATCTTCCGCACTTGAAAACCGGAAACTGCCGAAAGGCAACAAGAGGAACGAAGCCATTCCTGCAAGATGAAAAAATCTTTTTGATTTATCCTATATTGAAGTTACCTTAGAGCTTCCCTCTGGTCAAGCATAATTTGCCTGGAAAGACAAAGCCTCCATGCGAAGCGGCCATTCTATTCGGAAAGGCGTCGAAAAAAAGAGTTGAAAGAAATGGCTTTGGCCCTGGGAGTATCTAAGGAGAAACTCCCCGAAGGACAAGAATATGATTCTCAGCATTCACATTAGGAAAGAATTCTTTCCCATTCTCTTCTTGATCGCCTTTATTCTGATGGCCTTTCCGGGAACCTCTGTTCCTCAGCCCGCCGTCACCAACTGGGGTAAAATGGCAGCGTATCTTCCGAGGTATCTTTCAATTTGTTGCCATCATTCGAGTCTATAAACAATAAGGTCCTCTTTAGTCAGGGAGTGGCCTTTGATACCCCGCCAATCTCATCTGGCAAGGAAGGTTCTGTCTTTTTTAGGCCGTTTTTTGTCGCCGACCCGATGCCGGTTTTTTCCTTGACCCCTGTTTTTATTTTATTTATATTAAGTTAACTATGAGAAATACGCTTGACCTGGGATTAATCGGCAATTGCCACATTGGGGCCTTGATCGATGGGACCGCCGAAATGGTCTGGTGTTGCCTGCCCCGCTTCGACGGCGATCCTGTTTTTTGCAGCCTGTTGCGGGAACACGACAGCGGTGAAGGCTTTGGATACTGCTCTGTGGAACTCGTCGATCAAGCGCTCGCCGATCAGTTCTATCTGACCAATTCCCCCGTACTCGTAACCCGTCTCACCGATTCCCGTGGCGGAACAGTCGAAATAACCGACTTCGCTCCCCGTTTCCGCCAGTACGGCCGCATGTTCATCCCGATAATGCTGGTCCGGCAAATCAGGCGGGTTCAGGGCACTCCCCGCATCCGCCTGCGTGTCCGGCCGGCCTGTGATTACGGGCGTCAGCGCTGCACGACCACCTACGGCAGCCATCACATACGTTACGTGTCCCCGGACTGGACTGTGCGGCTGACCACCGATGCCTCCCTGACCGCCCTCCTCGAAGAAACTCCCTTTTTTCTGGAAGACCAGGTATCTCTCATTTTCGGGCCGGACGAGACCGTTCCGGAGGCCATCGACGATCTGGCCCGCCGCTTCCTGGCGGAAACGCTTGCCTACTGGCATCAGTGGGTGAGCGACCTGGCCATTCCCTTCGAATGGCAGGATGAAGTGATTCGGGCTGCCATTACGCTTAAGCTTAACACCTTTGAGGATACCGGGGCCATCATTGCGGCCATGACCACCTCCATACCGGAAGCACCGGGATCGGTTCGCAATTGGGATTACCGCTACTGCTGGCTGCGGGATGCCTATTTTGTGGTCAACGCCTTGAATCGCCTGGGAACCACCACCACGATGGAGCGCTACCTCCACTATCTGGTCAACGTGGTGGCCGGTGCACCGGATGGACGTCTCCAGCCTGTGTACGGCATTGATGGAAGGCCAGGCTTGGAAGAGCGGGAGATTGATTCCCTTCCCGGCTTTCGGAACATGGGGCCGGTACGGGTGGGAAACCGGGCCTTTGAACAGAGTCAGCATGACGTGTATGGATCGGCCATCCTGGCCGTCGCCCATGTGTTCTTTGACCGGCGACTGGTGCGCCGGGGAGATGAAGCGCTCTTTAAACGTCTTGAACCTCTGGGCGAGACCGCCCTGGCGGTTTATGACCAGCCGGATGCCGGGCCATGGGAGTTGCGGGGTCTTTCGCGCATACACACCTTTTCCGGTGTGATGTGCTGGGCGGCCTGCGATCGATTGGCCAGGATTGCTGCAAAACTCAAGCTCGATGAACGCGCCGCTTACTGGCGCGACCTTTCAAACCGCCTGCAGGCCGAAATAGGTGCCCGGGCCTGGAGTGAAAAAAGACAGACTTTCGTCTCGGTCTTCGGGGGAGAAACCCTGGATGCCAGCCTGTTCTTGCTTCATGATATCGGTTTCCTGGCTGCGGACGACCCCCGCTTTATCAAAACGGTGGAGGCCCTTGAGCAGGAACTCCAGTGCGGCTGCTACGTGTACCGTTATGTTGAAGCCGATGATTTCGGTGTACCGGAAAACGCCTTCGTGGTCTGCACTTTCTGGTACATCTATGCGCTGGTGGCGCTCGGCCGAATCGATGAAGCCCGGGCCCTTTTCGAGAGACTGCTCGCCAGCCGCAACCGCCATGGACTCCTGGCCGAACACATCGCCCCCCATACCGGGGAGCAATGGGGCAACTTCGTCCAGACCTACAGCATGGTCGGACTGATCAACGCCGCCATCCGGCTCAGCAAACGCTGGGACAGCGCCTTCTGAGAAACCGGCATGAGACCCTTTCCTGCTCTAAAAACCTCTTTGCGCTCCTTGCGCCTTTCTTTGCGATTTGTCCTGCCTCTGGCCGTTGCCCTGGCTTTATTGGCCTATTGGGTGGTGCCCCTGGTAGATAATCTCAACCTCCGATGGTCCGTCCGGGACCTGGACATCCGCTCCCGTCTCATTGCCAGCACCCTCCAGGAGCCTCTTACCGAAGTTCTCCGGCAGGGCGACAAGGCCGGGATCCAACGGCTTTTCCATCGCACGATCAAGGACAAACGGCTTCTTGCCCTGGCCTATTGCAATGAGGAGGGGAAATTGCTTTACCGCACCCCTACTTTCCCAACCGCCCTGGGCTGTTCCATGCCGGCCAGCGCTCCCCACGATCCTAAATCGATGATCCGGATGCCCGAGGGCCCGGTTCATGTGGCCCTGAATCCGATCGAGCAGGACGGCTTGCAGATTGGCTCCCTGGTACTCGTTCACGATATGAGCTTCGCAGAGCAGCGCAGCTCCGAAACGCGAAAATATATCATCATCCTGTTCGCGGTGATGGGAGTAATCATCTCCCTGATTACGGTTTTCGTCGCCCATTTGAGCTGGCGCGGATGGATGGCAGGGGTCCGGGCCATGCTGCACGGCGAGGGCCTGGTCCGCCCCTTTTCCCAGCCTCCCACCTCGGAGCTTCAACCTTTAGTCGGAGATCTACGCGCCCTGCTGCATTCCCTGGATGCCGAAAGGCGTTTCGCCGATGACGCGACCATTTCCTGGACCCCGGACAGTCTGAGGAGGCTTCTTCACGAGGAATTGACCGGGGATCAGGTCATTGTGGTGTCCAACCGGGAGCCCTACATCCACATAAAAAAGGGAGAAGGTATCGAAATCCAGCGGCCGGCCAGCGGACTGGTCACCGCCGTCGAGCCGGTAATGCGGGCCTGTTCGGGGACCTGGATCGCCCATGGCAGCGGTACCGCCGATCGGGAAGTCTCCGACAAGCACGGACGGGTAAAGGTCCCGCCCGATCGTCCGGATTACACCCTCCGCCGTATCTGGCTCACCGAAAAAGAGGAAACCGGCTACTATTATGGGTTCGCCAATGAGGGGCTTTGGCCCCTCTGCCATATTGCCCATGTTCGCCCGGTTTTCCGCACCAGCGACTGGGAGCAATATGTATTGATCAACCAGCGGTTCGCCGATGCGGTGGCCACGGAGGCGAAGAGCGATGATCCCGTTGTACTCGTCCAGGACTATCATTTCGCCCTCCTGCCAAGCATGATTCGCCAGGTAATGCCCAAAGCGACCATCATCACCTTCTGGCACATTCCCTGGCCCAATCCCGAATCCTTCGGCATCTGTCCCTGGCGCGAAGAACTGCTTCAGGGGATGCTTGGCAGCACGATTATGGGCTTCCATACCCGGTTTCACTGCAAAAACTTTCTGGAAACCATCGATCGTTATCTCGAGACCCGCATCGAACATGAGTCCTCGACGATCTTCCACGGCGGTATGCTGACCCTGGTGGAAAACTACCCCATCTCCATACAATGGCTGCCACGGCAGGATAATGAGCCATCGGCAACCGAATGCCGCACCGAAATCCGGCATTCTCTGAAACTGAGTGAAAACAGCTTGATCGGCCTTGGGGTCGACCGGATGGATTATACCAAAGGAATTCTCGAGCGTCTGCAGGCCGTCGAGCGATTACTGGAGCTTTATCCGGCCATGATCGGCAGGTTCTCGTTCATACAGATCGCCTCTCCGTCCCGTTCCGCCCTGGAGGAGTACAAAAACTTCGATGCCCGGGTCCACGCCCTGACAGAGCGCATCAATCAACAGTTTGCTACCGGTCTTTACCAACCGATCATTCTCAGGGCCGTGCACCATCAACCCGAAGAGGTTCGTCGTTATTACCGGGCCGCTGATGTCTGTATGGTCACCAGCCTGCATGACGGAATGAACCTGGTGGCCAAAGAGTACGTGGCCGCCCGGGACGATGAGCAAGGAGTGCTCCTGCTCAGCCAGTTTACCGGGGCGGCCCACGAGCTGCACGAGGCCTTGATCGTCAACCCTTATCACATAGAGCAGACCGCCGAGGCCTTGTACCGTGCACTGACCATGCCCCATTACGAACAGCAGGAACGGATGCGCCTTATGAGGGCCCTGGTGCATGATTTCAACGTCTTTCGCTGGGCAGGGCGGATGTTGATCGATGCCGCCCGGATCAGGCAGCGCCAAAAGCTGGCCATACGGATCAGCCGCCCCTTATGACCCGGGGAAATACATTGCCCTATCTGTTCACGGAGTCGGGACTTACGGACTTACGCCGCTTTGTGGATCACCAAACCCTCTTTGCCTTTGACCTCGACGGCACATTGGCCCCGATTACTTCTGATCGTCATGGAACCCGGGTCTCGGAAGCTACGACAAAGGAACTCGCCCATCTCGTTGACCGGGCTGCTGTGGCCATCATCACCGGCCGGTCCCGGAGCGATGCCCAGGCCCGTCTTGGGATTGTTCCCCGGTTTCTGGTTGGAAACCACGGCGCGGAGGGGCTTCCCGGTTGGGAGACCCGGGAAAAAAAATTCGCCGGAATCTGTTTGGCCTGGGAAAAACAATTGCGAAGTTTCCTTCCCCCGGCGGACGCTTCCGGCATCAGCATCGAGAATAAGGGATCCACCTTGTCGGTTCATTACCGCGCCGCCCTGGATCGAGAGAAGGCCCACTCCCTCGTACTCCGCGGTATTGATTTGCTCATCCCCCATCCCCGGAGGATTGAGGGTAAATGCGTTGAAAACCTTTTGCCGGAGATGGCCCCTGACAAAGGAACGGCCATGCGCTGCCTGATGGGCCTGTCCGGATGCCCAAAGGGCTTGTATACCGGGGACGATGTCACCGATGAAGACGTCTTCAGACTGGACAGTAAACATCTCTTAACCATACGCGTAGGAACCGGTGGGCTGAGCCTGGCCCGATACCAATTACGGAATCAGCAGGAAATCGTCCGGCTCCTGAAGGAAATTAATCACAGGCTTTCGCAATGAAATTCTTTGCATTTTCGTATTTTGGAATCATGCCCGCCGCAAGGAGGCGTCACGAAGCATAAAAATTTCTTTCGCCGAACGCCGAACCCTGAACGACGAACGGTATTTTCCAACTAATACATTCCCTATCCCAGATAAGCCATCAGGGCCAAATAGTTGCCCAGATTGCGGGTAATCAGAAAATTCCGACGGGCATATTCTTTGGCATCCTCTCCCATCCTGGCCCTTAAGGCGGGGTTGTCCAGCAGGTAATGGATGCGGAGCGCCGCCCCCTCCACGGAATAGACCGTAAATCCGGTGACCCCGTAAACAAGCTGAACCGTGATTCCGCCGGCAAATCCCCCGATAACCGGTTTGCCCTTCCACATGGCCTCGGTTACCGTCAGGCCGAACCCCTCCCGTAACGATTTTTGCAGGATAATGGTCGCCGCCCGCTGCAGGGCATTGATCTCCAGGTGGGCGTCGGGAGGCAGCATTAGAATCAGGATATCCGGATCATTCTGGGCGAGATCCCGAACTTCAGCCAGGACGATCTCCCCTTCGGGGTCGTCGGTGGCGCTGCCGCCGGCCAGAATAAGACGCACATCATGATATTTTTTTACCAGACGATAGGCCTGGATCACCCCCAGGGGATCCTTAAACCGGTCGAAACGGGAAACCTGGAGCAGTATGGGCTTGTCGAGGGGGATATTCAATTTTTGCAGAATCCGGTTCTGTTCTTCGGAAGACAACTCCCGGTTCTTGTCGCTCAAGGGATCGATGGAGGGATAGATGAGAAACTGGGGAATGGGCAGCTTACGGGCAAAGCTGGGCAGGGAGAAAATGGCCGAGTCATATTTGACGACGAATTGGCGTAAAAAACTCCAGACCTTCAACTGGGGAGTGGATATATCGATATGGCAACGCCAGATCCATTTCCCCCCGGAAGTCCGATTTTCGATCAAGGCCGCAGGCTGGGGGTCATGGATGACCACATAATCGGCATCCAGGGAAAGACGTTGGGCGTTTTCCCGATTGATTTCTATGTAGGCCTTGAGCATCTGGGGGGAGATGTTCTCCTCCCGTCCCTGAAGGGCGTTGTGAAAGGCTTTAGTGACATTGAAGAATTCCTCTGTCCCGGAGATGACCTCCCAGCGGCACTCCAGGCCGACCTCCCTGAACAACGGGACCAGGCTCTGAAGGATTTCGGCCACTCCTCCACCCACCCGGGTGGAATTGATTTCCAGGATCCTCTTCCCCCGCACTTTTTCGGCCAGAAGCTTCAGGAATTCCACCGTTCCTTTGGGAACTACTTCCTTATAGGATTCCAGACGGTTCATCTTTTCTCTCCTTTTCCCGGGCCGGCATTACAAAGCGAGATGATCTGCTTTCGAATCGATTCAAGAGTGGACATATACAAATCAATCTGGGAAATAGCCGTGGCCAATTCGGTCTCCCCTAATTGGCTTTCGATCCAAAAGGGGAAATCCCCTTCCCGGCGTCCCAGACGCAGCATGGCCTCGAAGGTATGGAAGTAGACCACACTGGAATCCGTAGAGGATAAAATCGCACAAAAATCAGCCATATCCCAGGCCTCCAGTCCTGTGGGGGCGGCAATGATCCGGGATTGCATGAAATGAAAGGGTTCTCCGTAAATCGTTCTGGGAATAACCGGTAATCGGGACAAATGATCTTCGATAATATTGATAATCTCCAGGCGTAGCGATTCCAGATTTTCGTATTCAAAGGGATCGAGAATGCCCAATTTTTCAGCCAGGACATGATCCCGGACCTGAATCGCCGCCCAGGTGGCGAAATCGTTGGGATAGGGGCCGGCGATATATTGGTGCCGCAGGAAAAAGCCATGGGTGTGATAATAGACGGAGTCGAGGGGGATCTCCTCGATAATCTCCACCAGTTGCCTTTCATCCCGGGCCGTACGGCCCAGCATCTCCTTCAACTCCCAGCAGGCGGTAAAGGCAAAGGGATTTTCAGCTTTTTTCAGAATCATTTTAATCCGCTCCTTTTCTAAAAGAAGCCGATAGAAAGCTCAGGAGGAGGTCAGCAAGGCCAGGGGGAAAAAAGCGAACACCACTTCCAGAGGCAGGGTCCTTCTTCCCTCCCGTTCGACCACCTGAGCGGTTTCCCCGGTAAATATATTATAAAAGTGATCCCCGGCTATTTCGTCCGGTATGAACAGCTGGGAATCCTCCCAGACCTTCCCCAAGGGCGGGATTTCCGGGCTTAATCCCTGGCCGGCTAATAACCGGGGAACGATGATCAAAGCAGTTTTATCCTCTTTCTGCCGGGCAAAGGCACAGATGTTTCTGTTGCGTTTCCCCTCGGCCGTCAAGGGGAGATAGATTCCTTCGGCAAAAAGGAGGTGGTTTTCCCGGCGATAATTCAGGGCCCGGAAGGTGACATAAAGTTTAATACGGCCGTCCTTCCAATCCCTGATCAGTTCTTCGGCCAGGCCGGTCAGATCCTTCCGGGCGGCCTCGACCTTCTTTTTCAGTTTTTTCAACAGATCCTGCCGGATTTTGAAATCGACGGGCCGGCGGTTATCGGGATCGGCCAGGCTGAAATCCCACAATTCCGTGCCCTGGTAAAAATCCGGGGTGCCCGGAGAGACAATTTTAAGTAAGGTTTGGGAAAGGGAATTAAACATCCCCCAATAGGCAAGTTTCTCCTGAAAGGGTTTAAAATCCTTCAGGAAGGCATTGTTTGTAGGGGGGGATAAGAGGGCCTCGATAAATTGCAACAGGGCCTCTTCATAAGCCAAATCGGGATTGATCCAACTGCTGTGGATCTTGGCCTCCCGGACGGCTTTGACCATATATTCCTTTATTCGCCGAACAAAAATGTCCCTATCGGTTTCATCCGCCGGATGGGAGGGGAAAGTCTTCAAAAGGGTCGAGGCGACCTTTTCGATGAAGGGCAGGGCCGACTTATTCTGCGGGGGTAAAGGCCAGGCCCCTAAAAGGGTCTGATAAAGAAAATATTCCTCATTCGGATCAGGGACCCTTTGGTCGTCGATTAAACTTTTCTTTTTTTTATTGATCCGTCCCCAGCGGACCAGACATTTTCCCCATTCGTCGGGCAGTTCCGAGAGGACGTTGATCCGCGCCCGGACATCTTCACTGCGTTTGGTGTCATGGGTGGAGGTGGCATTCAGACTATGGGTCCAGGATTTGGTTTTTTCGATATTCCGGCCATGAAAGGCCTCCAGGGAGGTACCGAAATCCTCCGGATTGCCGCCGACATCATTAAGGGAAAGCAGACGGTTATAGATATAAAAAACCGTGTCCTCCAGACCCTTGGCCATCACCGGACCGGTGAATTGCTGGAATCTCATCACAAAATCCAGCCATTCCATTTTTTCCGCTTCGCCGAATTCTTCCGGATAGCGGAACAAAAGGATCTTTTCCAAAAACGCAAAGATCAAGGCGCTTAAGGCCGGGTTTTTTCGCCGGGCACCGGCCACGGCCTGTTCGATATAGTGCCGGTCTCTTTCAAGGACCTGACAATAATTCACATAGCTTCGATAAACGGGGAAACAGGCGATGACTTCCATGATGGCCGTCTTGAGACTGTTCAGGGTAAAATCCCGGGTATATCGATTTTTTTCGGCCAGTCGATCGAGGGTGTGGCCGAGCATATTAATTTCAGCCGACATGGCCACCTGCATGATCAACTTTTTTTTTTCATAAACCAGTTCCGTATAATTCATTGATCGACTGATGAATCGGCCGTAGAGGGCATCAAAGGCCTTGGCATTTTCGCTATCGATCAAAATACCGTTTACCGGGTTTAAAAAATCATAACCGACCGAGCCGAAGATCGGCCAATCCTCGGGCATCCGTTCATTCCTGGTCAATATCTTTTCCCCGATAATATAAAAGGAGGCATTGGAAGAAAAGGCCGGATCTTTATGGACCTGGGCATCATATAACCGCCCCAGTTCTTTCCCGAAATCCTCCAGGCTTATTGAGGCCTGATCGGCCTCGGTCAGCCTCTCCTCGGCCCTGTGCAGGCCCTTTTGAATAAAACAGGCTTTTTGCAGCCGGTAAAAATATTCCGAGGGATTATAAAGGCCATCGGGATGATCCACGCGTAAACCAGTCACTTTCTTTTCCCGAACCAGTTTAAAAATCAGCCTATGGGTTTCCAGGAAAACCTGGGGACGTTCCACGCGCAGGCCGGCCAGTTCATTAATATCAAAAAACCGCCGGTAATTGATCTCATCGGTGGCCACCCGCCAATGGGAGAAACGATAGGCCTGGGCATTAAGCAATCCATCTAAGAGTTCAAAACTCGTCGAAATCCCCTTTTGACCGTTATAGGTATTGATATTTTGATCGATAAAATTTTGAATCGACTTGTTCCCGTCATATAAGGCCGAAATCCTTTTTTTAATGATTTCTTTCTCCCGCCGTCTTTCCAGGATCTTTTCCGGGTCTTTTTCGCTTTGGGGAGGCAGATGATCGAGGGCAGTGATGATACTGAGCAGTTCCTGGAGGTCAGGATCGCCTTCTCCCATTTTATCGCTCAAGGCCTCAAGATCCAATTTCAATATCCGGCTATAGGATATGGGGCCCAAGGGTAATTTCTGGTCCCCGTAAGAGATAAAGAAAGCACCTGCTTTAATAATCAAGACTATTTCCTGAGCGTCGAGCACCCGGCCGTATTGGTCTCCCAGGAAGGGTAAAAGCACTTTGTTGTTCAGATCAACCTTCACCGGCTTCCAATCGATATCGAAAAAATCGGCATAAAGGGATCCCGGACCGTTTTCCAGGACATCCTGCCACCAGTTATTTTCATCTCCGGTAATACACATGTGATTGGGCACAATATCCTGGATCTGTCCCATTCCGTATTTTTCTAATTCCGTCACCCATTCCTGATATTCCTCCTCGGTGCCGATTTCCGGGTTGAGCCGATTATGGTCAAGGATATCGTAGCCGTGCAGGCTCCCCCTTCTGGCCAAAAAACAGGGAGAGGCATAGACATCGGTGATGCCCAACTCCTGGAGGTAAGAAACGATCTTCCTGGCCTGGGAAAAGGTGAAACGGTGGTTAAATTGAAGGCGGTAGGTCGAGACGGGCAACCGTTTTGAAGAGGCAAAATCCTCGGTCGTAGCCTGAAAAATCTCCTCCGTTCTTTTCAGGGACCGGGGGGATTCTTTTTCCATGGGCATCGTTTTCAACTCCCAGCTTTCAGGATTCGGGATGGCGGTAAAGGACCAGGCTTTGGGCGTTCATTTCCAGAAAGATCCTCATTCCCTTGGATTGAATACGGTCCGGACTTACACTCCCAGGACCCAGCCATTTCTTGGAAGAGGAATCCAGGGTCTTTTCCCAGATCCCCGGCCCAAGGATGGTTTGAATCCTTTGGGGCTTCTCATGGAAATTGAAAAAGCAGGCCGTTTGTTCCTCTTCATAGCGGCGGAACATGACTAAAGTTTGCTTTTCCGGCCAGGTCCTGATTCCCCGGCCCTTTTTCTTCAGATGGGATAAGGCCGGAGTTTCTTTTCGAAGACGGATGAGGGTCTGATAAAATTCAAACAGGGTTTTATGATTTCCCTGGCGACGCAGCTCAGGATGAATTTTGGAGCGGAGAAAAGAGGTCCTGTCCTGGGGATCGGCCGCTGCCTGACGGTCAAAAGAGGCGGGAAGGGCTTCTTCCCTCCCCTGGCGGACGGCCGCGCTCAACACCGGATCCGACAGGCTGATGAAATAGAAAAAGGGGGCCTTTTCGCCATATTCCTCTCCCATGAACAAAAGGGGGATATTGGCCGAGAGCAGCACGAGGCCGGCGGCCAGCTTTAAGGCTTCAAAGGATACCAGGGCGCTGAGCCGCTCCCCTTCAACCCGATTTCCCACCTGATCATGATTCTGGGAAAAAACGACGAACTTGGCCGGCGGAAGGTGGCCCGATGGGCTGCCGTGCCGCCGCCGGCGATAGGGAGAAAACTGACCGCTGTAAACAAACCCCTGGCGGACGGCCTTGGCCAGATGGCTGATATCCCCAAAGTCCCTGTAATAACCGTCCCGTTCCCTGGTCAGGAGGGCATGCAGAGAATGATGAAAATCATCATTCCATTGGGCATCCAGACCGTATCCTCCCCTTTGAGGGGAGTTGATAATCCGCACGTCATTCAGATCGCTTTCGGCTATCACAGCCACCTGTCGCCCCAACTTCCCGGCCTGTTGTTGAACAGCCTTTTTCAGCTCATCAAGGATATGCCGGGCGCTGAAATCAAAGATCCCCTGCACGGCGTCGATCCGCAGCCCGTCCAGATGATACTCGGTCACCCAATAAAGGGCATTATCGATGATAAACCGGCGGACCTGATCACTTTCCGGTCCGTCCAGGTTGACAGCCTGCCCCCAGGGGGTCTTATACCGGTCGGTGAAGTAAGGGACGAATTCTCCAAGATTGTTCCCTTCCGGCCACAGGTGGTTGTAAACCACATCCAAAAACACCCCCAATCCCTTTTGGTGGCAGGCGTTGATCAAGGCCTTTAAGCCGAATGGTCCCCCATAGCTGTTTTGCGGGGCAAAGAGGTAAGTCCCGTCATAACCCCAATTTCTGCGGCCGGGAAATTGGGCCACCGGCATCAGCTCGATAGCGGTTATCCCCAGTTCATCCTTCAGATAATCCAGATGAGGAATGATCGCTTCAAAAGTCCCCTCGGGGGTAAAGACGCCGGTGTGTATCTCATAAAGAAGCAGTTCCTCTAAAGGAAGGCCCGGCCATAAAAGGTCCTGCCATTCAAAGGCCGAAGGATCGATGACCTCAGAAGCCCCATCCACCCCCCCGGGTTGATAGCGGGAAACCGGGTCGGGACGCGGCCGGATTCCGTCAAGAAGATAATAATACCTTGCCCCCGGCCCGAGTTCCTCGGCCCAGGCGGTAAAATATCCCCGGCCCTCGGGATCCATGGGGATTTCTTTGTATTTTTCGGGGACCTTCAGGGAGAGGCGGGAGGCCTTGGGTGCCCAGACTTTAAATCGAACGCCTTCCTTTAAGGCCCTGGCCCCCAATTCCAAGGCCCAAATTTCCCGGTCAGTCTCCATGCATTCAATATATTAGTCTCCATAAATTATATCCATAGGGCAAATCCTGTATATTATAAAAAGACAAACCTTATTTTGACGCGCTCCCTGACAGTCATTGTAATATTTTAACTAAAACTTTTTCCTTTCAGTCGATAGATGGTTTCAAAAGAATTAAACAGATCGAGATATTGCTCCAGGTAACGGGTGAGAAGAAAATTTTTCCTGACCATCTCCCTTCCTTTCTTGCCCATCCGTTCCTGCAATTTTTTATCTTTGACCAGATGAACCACTCTCTCGGCCGCCTCCTTAATGTTTGAAACAAGAAAACCGTTCACACCATCCTGGATCTGATATCGGATGCCACCGGTATTTCCTCCGATCACCGGTGTCCCTTTCCACATGGCCTCGGCCACGGTCAAACCAAAGCCCTCCCGAATCGACTTCTGGAGAACAATAGAAGCTTTTCGTTGAAGGGCATTTACCAGCGCCGAGTCCTGACAGCTTAAAATGATAATCCGATCCTCGCGGTAATTCAGAAGGGATTCGTAAACCTCCATTCCTTCGGGATCGTCTGTCGCCACATTCCCCAGAAGAACCAGCGTGGCCTCCACCTCCCTCCTGGCTCTTTTAAATACCTTGATCACCCCCTGGGGATCTTTCCAGCGATCGAAACGGGAAATTTGCACGATGAGAGGCAGGTCGGTTGGAATATTATAATGATCGAGGCGTTCTTTGATCTCTTCCCCGCCCATCTCCCTGTTCAAAATGGAAAAGGGATCAATGGCCGGCATAAAAAAAAGCTGCGGCGTTCTGAGCTTTTTTCTATACTCTTCAATGCTGAAAATTACAGCATCGTATCGGTTAATGAAAGGGAGGAGATAATTCCACAACTTCTTATTGGGATTGGAGAGGTCTACATGACATCTCCAGATCCAGGGTCCGTTTTTCTTGTAGTGATTGATCATGGGAAGGGGCTGCGGATCATGGATAACGACCATATTGTGGCGCTCCAGATGGTTCCGTATGGAATTTTCGTAAATGACCTCTTCATAGATGTCCATCTTGCGAGCGCTGAGGTTGATCTCCGCTCCCTGAAGGGCATTGTGCATCTTTTTGGTGATGGTGAAAAAATCCGGGGCGCCTTGAATGACCCTCCATCCCGCCCTGATGCCGATACTGTTCATCAGGAGGGTAAGTGATCTCAGGAGTTCCGCCACACCCCCTCCGTAATAGGTAGAATTGATATTGGCCACATGGAGATGCCGGAGGGTGCTGGCCTTTTTCCTGATCCGTTCAATGGCCTCCGGCCCGACCAGTTTCTCATAGTCATCGATCTGCCTGATTTCGGAATGTCTCAGCAATTTCATTCTCCTTTAACCCGCATCATTTTTACAATGATAGGCCATCAAACAGGCCCCTATCAGACTCTGTCTTAAAGCTTTGTTCGTTTTAATCTCAGGGCATTGCCGACGACCGAAACGGAACTGAAGCTCATTGCCGCGGCCGCAAAGACGGGGCGCAAGGGAATCCCCGTGAATGGATAAAGAATACCGGCGGCGATGGGTACGCCCAGGGCGTTATAAATCAGGGCGAAAAAGAGGTTTTCCTTGATGTTCCGCATGGTGGCGCGGCTGAGGGCCCTGGCCCGGGCTATCCCCCGGAGGTCGCCTTTCACCAGGGTAACGCCGGCACTTTCTATGGCCACATCGGTGCCGGTGCCCATGGCAACACCCACATGGGCTTGCGCCAGTGCAGGAGCATCGTTGATGCCGTCCCCGGCCATGGCTACGATCCTGCCCCGGGCCTGAAGCTGTTTGACAATGACGGCCTTTTGGTCAGGCAGGACTTCCGCGACAACCTCGTCCAGACCGAGTTTTTTCGACACCGCCTCGGCTGTCGTCCGGCTGTCTCCCGTAACCATCACGATGCGCAACCCATCGCCCTGGAGCAGGCGGATAGCCTCGGGCGTTGTTTCTTTGATCGGATCGGCGACACCCAGCAGGCCGGCGATTCTCCCATCAATTGCGATGAACATGACGGTTTCGCCCTGCCCGCGCATATCCTCCGCCTGGTCTGAAAGGGCCTGGCTTTCAATTCCCAGTTCATCGAGAAACAAGCGGTTGCCGAGACGCACCTCTTTCCCGTCGACCCTGCCGATCACCCCCTTTCCCGTGACGGACTGAAAGGTCTCTACAGTTCCCGGGCTTACACCCCTTTCCCCGGCGCCGCTCACGATCGCGGCTCCCAGGGGATGTTCGCTGCCCCGTTCGAGGCTCGCTGCCAAACGGAGAATCTCCTTCTCTTCAAACCCTCGGGCGGCCGCCACCTCAACCAGCTTTGGCTTGCCGATGGTGAGCGTCCCGGTCTTGTCCACCACCAGGGTGTCTACTTTCTTCATGACCTCAATGGCTTCGGCGTTCTTAAAGAGCACTCCAGTCATGGCCCCTTTTCCCATGGCCACCATAATCGACATGGGGGTGGCCAGTCCCAGGGCACAGGGACAGGCGATGATCAAAACGGCCACCGCATTGATCAGGGCCAGGGCCATACGGGGCTCAGGCCCTATCCAGGCCCAGATGACGAAAGTGAGGAAGGCAATCCCTACTACTGCCTGAACAAAGTAACCTGCCACGGCATCGGCCATCTTCTGGATGGGAGCCCGGCTCCTCTGGGCCTCGGCCACCATTTGGACGATCCGGGACAGAAGCGTTTCCGCCCCCACCTTCTCTGCTTGCATAATAAAGCCGCCCGTGACGTTCACCGTAGCCCCGATTACCCGGTCGCCTTTTTCTTTCCGGACCGGAACCGGCTCTCCGGTGACCATGGATTCGTCTACTGCGCTGAACCCTTCAACGACTATCCCATCCACCGGGATTTTCTCGCCGGGGCGGACCCGGAGAAGATCGCCAACGGCCACCCGGTCGAGGGGAATATCCTCCTCCTTCCCCTCCTCGATTCGCCGTGCTGTCTTCGGGGCAAGACCCAGAAGAACCTTGATGGCCGCCCCGGTCCTGCTCCGGGCCCTCAACTCAAGCACCTGACCCAACAGCACCAGGGTCTCGATGACGGCCGCGGCCTCGAAGTAAAGACCCACCCTTCCACCTTCCCCACGAAAGGAAGAGGGAAAGACCCCGGGAAAGAGAACCGCTATGACACTGTAGCCATAAGCCACACCCGTGCCGAGGCCGATGAGCGTAAACATATTGGGGCTGCGATTAACTATGGACTGCCAGCCCCGGACAAAGAAAGGCCAGCCACCCCAAAGCACCACCGGGGTGGTCAGGGCCAGTTCGATCCAGGCTGAAGCCACCGGAGGGATGGCCCTCATCAGGACATCGGTAAAGTAGTGGGACATGGTCAGGACGAACAATGGGATAGTAAGGACCAGGCTGACCCGGAAGCGGCGGGTCATGTCGATCAATTCAGGGTTTTCTTCTTCGGTAAAGGCCGTTCGCGGCTCCAGGGCCATGCCGCAAATGGGGCAGGTGCCCGGCCCATCCCGGACGACTTCCGGGTGCATGGGGCAGGTGTAAAGCCGGCCACCGGTATGGTGCGGGGGCTCAGAAACGGGTGCTGCTTTGACACCAAGAAAAGATTCAGGGTCCTTGTCGAAGTCCGTCCGGCACGAGGGGGAGCAAAAGAAATATGTCCTGCCGCCATAAACGGTTGTGGCAGCGGCCTCCTTCTCCTCGATGCTCATGCCGCAGACCGGATCGATTACGGTCATAGTTCACCTCCGCGGGGAAAAGGTCAGTCTATACATCATTCCATGGTGGCCGGAAGAATTATTGTGAAGGTTGTTCCTTGGCCTTCCCGGCTTTCCACTTCGATGGTTCCCCCCAGGGCGTTGACCAATTCTTTTGCGATGGCCAACCCCATTCCCAACCCCAAAGGGTCGGAGGGCTGTATTTGATAAAAGCGGTTAAAGATCAATAGCATTTTATCCGGAGGGATCCCTTTGCCCGAATCTTTGATTGCAATAAAAAAGGATTTCCCTTTCTTTCCGAAATCTATCCCGATCCCCCCTCGCTCGGTAAACTTCAGGGCGTTAGAGAGGATATTCTGTAAAACGATTTCCAGCTTCTCCACATCGGTATTGACAATCAGGTCCGCATCATTAACCACTCCTATGGAGAGTCCCCTTCCCTGAGCCATGGCCACCAGCCCGTTTATCAGCCCGGAAATAAACTCTTTAAGATTAATTTCCGTTCCTTTGACCTTTTTGAAAAAACTCGCTTCGGCCAGGGTAATATCCTCAATCCCTTTAACCAGTCTGATTAATTTTTCCGTCTCGCTTCTGATGACCTCCAATCCCTTTTCCTGATCGGTTAAAACCCCGTCCATCATGGCCTCAATATGGGTTTTCATGATCGTCAACGGGGTCCTCAATTCATGATGGATATTGGATAAAAGGTGCTTCCTCAGTTCCTCTTCCTTTTGCAGGGAAGCGGCCATGAAATTAAAGGTTTTTGAAAGCCTGGCTATCTCATCAGGTTCCGGGCTTTTTTCATTTTTTTTTCGCATAACTTTTTGAGGTCTTACAGCGGCTTTTAAAGGAATGCGAACATCAAACTCTCCGGCAGCAATTTTTTGGGCCGCCTTATTTAAGTTGGTCAAAGGCCTGGAGAGATACCGGCTGAAGATCAGGGCCAGAAGCAAAGCCCCTAAACCGGTGATCAACAAAGACACATACAGAAAATTATTGGCCCGGTTTTTAAATATGGTCTCCTTTTCTTTTAATTCTTTCTTGAGAAGGGGGCGGAATAAAAGAGTCCCGATCCTTTGGCGATGCGAATAGAGTGGATATTGATCGTATGGCCCGCCGGTGAGAGGAAGAAGGAAGAGGTCGGCCATTTGGTGCTTCATGCTTTCCGAGAGGGCATCCAGGGCTTCCTGGGAGGTCAACATTTTCTGACCTTGAACATTAAGGACCTTCATATCCAGTCCCAACATCATGGCCCAATGAATGGATTCCGATAAGGCCCGTTTGTCCCATTGACCGTCCAGAAAACTGCTCTCCAGGGAAGCTCGGATCCAGCGAAACTCCTCTTCTTTTACTCCGGCGGCATAATTGTCAAAGTCTTTAATAATAAGCCATTGAAAAACAAAGCTGGATAACAGGGCGGTCAGAATGACGACCAGAAAGGCCCTGAAGAGTTTGTTTTTCATCAGGCCCCTTGATCATCCGGCCGGCCGATAAATTTATATCCGGCCCCGTAAACGGTCTTGATAAAGAAAGGGCTCTGGGGATTTTCCTCGATTTTATGCCTGATATTTTTTATGTGGGCGTCAATGACCCTATCGTATCCCTCGAACGCATATCCCAGGACCTTGTTTACGATCTGAGTCCTGTTGATCACCACCTGGTCTTTTTGGGCCAGATAAAGCAGGATTTTAAATTCGGTGGCCGTAAAGGGTATGGACCGGTCTCCTTTTCGAACTTCCATAGCCAGAGTATCTATTTTGAGAAGACCCCGATTAAAAGACAAAACCCGGTTTTCTTTTTTCTGGGACCGCCTCAAATGGGCCTTCACCCGGGCCACCAGTTCCCTCGGGCTGAAGGGTTTAATCACATAATCGTCGGCCCCCAGACCCAGACCCCTCACCCGTTCATCTTCCGAGCTTTTAGCCGTGAGCATGATGATCGGCACATCGGAATATTCCCTTATCCGGGCACACAAGGTTTCCCCTTCCATATCCGGAAGCATTAAATCCAGAATGATCAGGTCATAGGCCCTTTTGACCAGTTGAAGGGCCTTCTCCCCGTTATCGGCCAGGGTCACAGTAAAACCTTCCCGTTCCAGATAGGCTTTGACGATCCCGGAAATTTTTTCCTCATCTTCAATGACCAGGACTTTTTGATCCATCATAATCAGGTTTTCCTGTTTGATCTCCCGATGTTGCGTTCCCACCAGGGCAGGACAACCAGGGACAGGGCCGGCAGGATGAAAAGGGCATCCCGGACCAGGGTTAAAGGTGAAATCCGCTCGCCTACTCCGAAGCAACCGCAGTCGGTTTCGATGCCCTGAAGGTAAGTTGCCAACATGATAAGGGTGAAAAAGAGAAGCAGCGAAGCGGCCAGAGCGGCCGTATACCGGATCTTGAAGCCCAGCAGCAGGACTCCCCCTAAGACGATCTCCAGCCAGGGAAGTATCTTTACGACCCAAAGGACTAAACCAGGGGATAACAATTGGTATCCTTCGACAGCGGCGGCAAACTGCAGGGAATTTTCTAATTTGGTGAAGCCGGAATATAAAAAGATCCCACCCAGGAAAATTCGACAGGCCCAATGCAGGATGCGATAGATCATTTCATCCCCTTTAGCATCCGGTTCAGATAATCCTTAAGGACGGGGTAGGAGATTTTCCCCACAACCTTCTGCTCCCGACCGTTGGCATAAATAAAAAAGGTCGGTGTTGAATTTACCCGACGTTAGTTGGCCAGTTTTATATCCTGGTGGATGGGTTGATCTATGGATGGATCCTTGAGGGACTTCCTGACCTTATCCATTTCCTCCGCTGATAGTACGCCATCCACCACGGCTTCAATCTTCCCGTCGGCTGCCCACCTGGATTGATTTTCATAGAGGGCTTCCATGACCCGCAGCCTTTGATCCTTCCCCAGACGGCCTGCGGCCACGGCATACCGGGAGGCCTCGAAGGCAAATTTGTGGCTGTTCAGAGGAAACTCATAATAAATAACGCAAACCTTGTTATCCTGCCCATACTCTTTCAACAGCGGCCGGATGGTTTCGAGATAAAACCCCCGGCAAGAAGGGCATTGATAATCGGAAAAGACTTCCACCCGGATAGGTGCACCGGGTTTTCCGCCGAGGCAAAGGTCTTCGGGTTTAAGGGAACCGGTTTGAGCCGGCACAGGGGAAGCCAGTGCCAACCAAACCAGCACGGCCATTCCCCTGACGAATAGATTCACTCCCATCATGACACTTCGTTTTCCTTTCTGTTGGACCTTCATCCCCTCTCCCCCCTTCCGAGAAGGATAAAGGGCAGACCATTGACGATGGGCAAGGTACAAGGTTCAAGGTTCTTCCCCTTGCAACTTGAAACTTGAAACTTGCAACTTTCTCTTCAACTGACCCCCGACCCCTATTTTCATACTAAACCCCCATGCCCCATTGGGTCACCACGAAGCATGAAAATGGTTTACTCCGAACTCCGAACTCTAAACTCCGAACTCTATTTTCGAACTAAACCCTCACCCCCGCCAGGGTAATATTATCCCGGCCGCCGGCCTCCAAAGCAGCCTTAAGAAGTCTTTCAAATTTCTCCTTGATGCCGGTTTCCCCGGCCAGGATGGAGCTTATCTTTTTCTCCAGGACCTCGTGATGCAGTCCGTCGGTGGAAAGAAGGATCAGGTCCCCTTTGAAAACCTCGAACCGGCCGGAGCTTACCTCCATAGGCTCGCAACCGACGCAGTGGAGCAGGATATTTTGCATGGGATGCCTTTCGGCCTCCTCTCTGGTGATAACTCCGTCTTTTACGAGGCTATTGACGAATGTATGGTCTTCCGTTATCTGGGTCAAATCTCCCTCCCGGAAAAGGTAAAGCCGGCTGTCGCCCACATGGGCCCAGAAAGTCATCCCGTTTTTTATGCAGGCCCCGGTCAAGGTCGTACCCATTCCGTCTAACCGGAAATCCTTTCGGACTTCCTCATGGATTCTTAGGGCCGCGGTCTGGAATGCTTTTTTTAAGAAAGCTTCCGGGGCGGCCGGGTCAGGGGTAAACTCTTTGACAGCTTCTATGGATATCTGTGCAGCCAGCCCCCCACCGGCCTCTCCCCCCATCCCGTCGGCCACGGCCACAAGGATGGTCTGATCATCCCATTCCCGGATAAAAAACCGATCCTGGTTCTCTTTCCGTTTCAACCCCCGGTGGGTTATGGCGTAAGTTTCCATCCGTTTTCCATCTAAACCCTCATACCCCCCTGAGCGGGGCACCACGAAACATGAAAATAGACCAATCAAAGGCTTTAACCGTGTAATCCGTGAAATCCGTGCCAAAAATCTATTTTCGAACTAAGCTCAATCAAGGATTCCCCAACAGGTGCCAAAGGGTCATCCCTAAAACAGCCGCTACGGTCAGGGCTATTCCACCCCAGATCCATCTGGGATGGACCCACCTGGGATAGGGTGCAGGCAAGGCCGGGATATTCATTTTGTTTTTTTCCGCTTCGAACTCCCGGATGGCTTCTTTAAGCAATTGGCGCATTTTTTCAACCGAATCCAGCCGTTGTTCCCGTTCTTCAGCCGTGGCCCATTGGACAATACGATCCAGGGTTTGAAGAAACGGGGTGGTCGGATTGGCCAGCTTTACTGTCTTGAAAGGAATGGTCTCTTTAGAAATTTTTCCGGTTATGGCTTCATAGAGAATCCGTCCCAGAGAAAAGAGGTCTCCCCGCTGATCTACCCTTTTGAAATCAACAAATTGTTCAGGAGGCATATAATTTAATGTCCCCTGGGAGTCTACGGTCTGGGTAAGGGGTTTGAGACGGGAGGAACGGGCCAGCCCGAAATCGGTAATCTTGGGGATGGTCCCATCCAGGAGGATATTTTCAGGCTTCAGATCACGGTGGACGATTCCCAGGGCGTGCAGGGCTTGAACGCCGTCGAGAACAGGCAAAAAATATTCCTGAATCCAATCCTTAATCAATTTTTCATCCGGTTCGAAGCCTTCATCGGACAGGGTGAACCGCAAGGTGGCCCCGGGAATATATTCCATGACAATGTAATCAATATCAAAACGCCCTTCCTCTTTTGGGCTGGAGCAAGCCCCATAATCATATATTTGTAAGACATTCGGATGTCGGACCTGAGCCATGGCCTGAAATTCACGACGAAACCTTTGAATAATATTTTCGGACTCCTTGCCCTCATCTTCGGCCGTCTGAAGCCAATCGGCGGATATGATCTTTATGGCCACATCCCGCTGCAAGTTTAACTGATGGGCCCGATAAACCTCTCCCATAGCCCCCTTGCCCACCAGGTTCATAATCATCCACTTATCATTGAGTATGGCCCCCGGGGTGAGGAGGCATTTTCTTTCGGCGGACATTTAAGATATCCTTCTGCGTTCTTCGCGTCTCTGCGGTGAACAAGAGCTATCTTTTATAATATTAAAGTGGAAAATTTAAAAAGCAAGGGGAAACTCAGATTAGAGTTTCCCCTTGCCTTTGGGAAGGAAAGAAACTTTTGGAAGGTTCCTTAAAAGGCGGAAGGCGATATCCCTTCCCGCCTTCAAGGAAGAATTGGATCAAAGATTTATTTCGTTATTCCTGACTGGGGCTCCTGACCCATCGGGCTGCCAGTACCTCCCGGTTCACCTTGATGGCTATGCCCCTGGAAGCCGGTCCCCATGCCCTGACCGGTCGTCCCGGTCTGTCCACCGGTCATCGGATGGGTGGGGCCCGTCATTGTTCCAGGCCCAGTGCCCATAAAACCGGTGCTTCCGGCCCTGCTGCTCCCCCAGTTGGACATACCGGGAATTTCGGCCATAGTCCCGGCCGGACCTGAACCCATCCCCGGGCCCATATTGCTGCCGCCGGTCATACCCCCGGTCATGCTTCCGGTGCCCCCCACGGCGGCCCCTGGATGACCTCCCATAGATCCGCCCATGGCCCCACCACCGCCGCCCCTGCCGCCACCCATGGCTTGACTATACCCATAAAAGGCAATCAGGGTAACAGCTATAATACTCATCATAATAAATTTTTTCATAACGTGATCCTCCTTTTAAATTTTAAGAAAATTATAATAAAAAAATCTGAGGAGATTATGGAGACTTTATGAAGAAATTATGAATTAAACCTTTTCCACCCGAATGGAATCCACATATTTAACCCAGAAAGAGCCATAATAATCTTCAGCCACCAGGCGTAATGGAAATCCGTGCTTTTGAGGCAAATCGGATCCATTGACCTGGTATGCCAGAAAAACCTTATCGGAAACAATATCTTGAATCGGAAATCGCTCCGGTTTGCTGTACTCCCCTTCCGGTCCGCTGATGGTGATATGATTTACCCCGGGTTTGGCCTTGGCTTTTTGGAGCAGGGTCCGGATCGAGACCCCTTTCCACAACCCCTGATTGGCAAAATAACCCGGACAGATCATTAAAACCTTTCTTTCTATGGCAGGAAGGGCCTTAATCCGGGCATAGGAAAGACTTAAAGGGTTCAGCACCATCCCCTCCACCTTGAGGGTCCAATGATCCGGATCCACTTTATGATCGGACAATCCCATGGTTTCAAAGTCTTTTATCGGAGTCAACTCCAGTTGGCCGGCATCTAAATCTTTGGGGTTTTCGTTTATCAGGCTTTCACGGGGCGTTCCCCTGGGTAAAAGTCTTTTCTTCACTATCCCCCAGGCTCTGGCCCAAATGGAAACCAGGGGCTCGGCCATTATGGCCAACCCCCCCAAGCTAAAAAATATTTCCTTTAAAAATTTTCGGCGTGATCGTTCCGGCATAATAACTCCTGTTTGTTTTATTTTTAAAAATAAGCTCTTATCAAATAAAAGGCAAGGCCCTTCCTGGTGTTTTTAAATTGACATCAAAGCCCCTCTATGGTAAAAACCCGAAAAAGCGAACGGTCGCTCGGAAGGAAAAACCCGAAACAAGGCCGTAGATGGGGAGGCCGAATCCATTGGCCGGAGATAACCATCGTGTCACCATGAGATCTTATGGACCTGAGAGCTAATCAAGCCCCCCTGAGAATATGTCTGTTAAGCTACCGGAGTAATCCCCATTGCGGCGGTCAGGGCGTCTATCTGAAAAATTTGAGCCGGGCCTTGAAGGACCTGGGCCATCAGGTTGATGTGGTCTCCGGCCCTCCCGACCCCCTGCTCGACGAAGACATCAATGTCCATCGTCTCTCCTGTCTTGATCTCTATAATCCTGAAGACCTCTTCAGGACT